>NZ_JAVRHP010000074.1:0-15711 GCF_031846505.1 Autumnicola edwardsiae | reverse complement strand
CAAGATTGATGTAATCCAGGGAGTAGGATCTTTTGATGATAAAACTCATATTAAAATAGAAAATGCTGAAGGGGAAACTCAAACCATTGAGGCAAAAAATATAATTATCGCCACAGGTTCCAAGCCTTCAAATTTGCCATTTATCGACCTTGATAAAGAGCGGGTAATCACTTCTACAGAAGCACTTAAGCTGAAGGAAATTCCAAAGCACATGATTGTTATTGGTGGCGGAGTGATTGGTTTGGAACTAGGTCAGGTTTATAAGCGACTTGGTTCTGAAGTTTCTGTGGTTGAATTTATGGATAGTATTATCCCTACTATGGACAGCGCCCTTGCCCGCGAACTTACCAAAGTTCTCAAGAAACAGGGCGTAAAGTTTTATGTGAAGCATAAAGTAAAAGCTGTAGAGCGAAAAGGTGATGAAGTTATCGTAAAAGCTGATGATAAAAAGGATAACGAAGTAGAATTAAAAGGGGATTATTGCCTCGTTTCTGTTGGTCGCCGTCCTTTTACTGATGGGCTTAATGCTGAAGCTGCCGGAGTAGAATTGGATGATAAAGGCCGGGTAAAAGTGAATGATCATTTGCAAACTAATACAGCAAATATTTACGCGATTGGTGATGTGGTGCGCGGTGCAATGTTGGCACACAAGGCAGAGGAGGAGGGAACTTTTGTTGCTGAAACCATTGCCGGCCAAAAACCGCATATCGATTATAATTTAATACCTGGTGTGGTTTATACCTGGCCGGAAGTTGCTGCTGTTGGAAAAACTGAAGAAGAACTGAAGGAAGCAGGAGTGAAGTATAAAGAAGGTAAGTTCCCAATGCGTGCTTTGGGACGTTCCCGGGCCAGCGGGGATATTGACGGATTCGTGAAAATTCTTGCAGATGAAAAAACCGACGAGGTGCTTGGAGTGCACATGATTGGCGCCCGTACTGCCGATCTTATTGCTGAAGCGGTTACGGCGATGGAATTTCGTGCGTCTGCAGAGGATATTTCCAGAATGAGTCATGCGCACCCAACTTTTGCTGAAGCAGTAAAAGAGGCAGCTCTTGCAGCAACAGATAACCGCCCGTTGCATATCTAAGGCGATTGCAAGTAACCTTAATTTATATATAGCCCGGAAGCAGATGTTTCCGGGTTTTTTATTGTGATGGGAGCTACTATAAAAATTTGTAGGAATACTCAAAATTTCCAAATTTTGAATCGCTGAATTTCATACATTTACCTAATAATTCTAAAATTCTTAGAAATCATGGCAAAAGAAAAATCACCTTCAAAAAATTCGGCTAAGAAGGAGCCTGTGCTTAATTTAAAAGAAAAGCGTGCAGCAAAAGCAGCTAAGAAAAAGACCAGAACATAATTTTTATCTGATAAGTTAAAAGGAGGCATTTCGCCTCCTTTTTTACTTCTTCTTTCTCCGGTTCGCGTGCTTATCGCCCCGGGTTTTTGGTTTTTTATACTTTTTCGCAATTTCCCTTCGGTAAGAACCGCCCAGATTTTCCTTTTTATTTTTTTCCTTTTTCTCGTGAAAAGCGGGTCCGGCATTGTCTGCAGATGTGCCGGGATTATTAATTTCAATGGCCCGTGGCCGTTCTTCCGGAATTAATTCTGTAGAAACTTCTACTTTTTCGGGCAAATCGTATTCTGGCACCTGCATATTCATAAGTTGCTCGATACTTTCCAGGCTTTGCTGTTCCTTTTCTGTAGTAAACAAAAAGGAAATTCCCTGCTTTTCTGCACGGCCGGTCCTCCCAATCCTGTGCATATAATTTTCGGGATATGCAGGAGTGTCAAAATTTACAACATGAGAGACATTTTCAATATCAAGTCCGCGGGCCATTACATCTGTAGCGATCAGAATCCGGCAAAATCCGTCACCAAACTGGCGCACACTTCTTAACCTGTAATTCTGGCCTTTGCCGGTATGCACGATCGTAGCTTCTTCCGGAAATTCTTTGTCAATAATTTCAAATAATCTGTCGGCAATACGTTTGTTGTCTAAAAAGATCAATACTTTGCTGAATTTCTCCCTGTCTTGCAGTAAATACTTCAGTAAATTTGCTTTGGTATTAAAATTCGGAATCTTATATCCACGTTGCTCAATATTCTCTAACGGAGTCCCGCTAACAGCAACCGATATTTTTTCCGGAGCTTTAAAATTTGCGTCAATCAGTTTTTCCACAGTTTCCGTCATAGTTGCAGAAAACATAATACTCTGGCGGTTTTGCGGCAATAATTCCAGGATATTGTTGATCTGGAACTTAAACCCAAGATCAAGCATCACATCAACTTCATCTATTACCAGCTTCTGAATAGATTTTAGCAACACCGCCCGCCTTAGAACCAGATCATATAATCTACGCGGAGTAGCGACTAAAATATCCTGCCCCTGTAGCAAATTTTGGTGCTGCGTGTTAATATTTACTCCGCCATAAACTCCGGAAACCCGCAAATTAATATATTTTGCAAGCTTTTCAATCTCTTCCACCACCTGTACTACCAGTTCCCTGGTGGGCACTATAATAAGTATCCTCGGATTCTTTTGTTCCGAATATTTCAGCATTTTTAGGAGCGGGAGGAGGTAGGCAAAGGTTTTTCCGGTTCCCGTTTGCGCAATCCCCACCACATCTTTTCCAGACATAATTGAAGAAAATGCCTGTTCCTGGATTGGAGTTGGCGAATGGAAGTTCAAATCTTCCAGTGCATTGCGTAAGGGTGTATTTAGATTTAGATCCTGAAAAGTCAAAGTGTAGATTTTATTTGCGGCAAAGGTAAGCTATGAGCGGCAAATTAAAAGATAAAACTCTGATGGAAAATAAGATGTATAACAAAGGTTTTTTCCCTCCTGAGATCCTAATATTCAGCCCAATAGGTAAACCACATTATCCATGTAGCATAAAAAACAAATGGACAAATTACAGCATTGGCTAATAATAGTAATGCAAATGATTTCTTTACAAAGTAGAGTAGAAGTCCGATAATTAAATTTATTCCGAATAAAAATAAAACAATTTGTAAAGTTTCAAGGGCAGAACCTAACTCAGGTTTTGTCGAGTAATACCAAAGTCCCATCAGGAACAATTCAACAATAAAAATTCCGATACCAAATTTTACTATTTTATGATGTTCCATGGTTTCCTTTGTTTAATTACATTCTACTTATTACATAGTTTCTGAAGGTAAATTTCCCCACTATCTCTGGAGGATATATCGTTGTTTTTTGAGTTCAGATTTTAAATTTATCTACACCTAATATACTGTAATTATTTAAGTTACTCAATATTAATCGTATAAGCAGCCTTAAATTCTTTTCCTGCTTCCAGTTGTAGAATACTTTTTTAGCCATTATTCGCTGTTACCTATTGGCCTCAGTTATAATTTCCATTTGCCCATTTGATTGTTGGCTCTATCCATTCCTTTAATGGCTTGAACAAAAATCCGTGTCCCATTCCTGTATTTAGTTCAATTTCTTTAAAATGTTTTATTTCGCAACTTGAATTATTTTTTCTTCTTATTGCGGAAACTCCAAATGGGTCGGATTTCTCGTAAATAGTTAAAATGTTTCCACAATAATTTATTTCAGGAATATTCTCAATGTCATTATCCCTAAAACTTGCGATAAATACGAAATTTAACTCTGGGTGTCCTTTTAAAGTTGAAATATATTGAGCGATATATCCACCTTTTGAAGTTCCTACTATAGTTATGTTATTAGGTTTAGTTCCCATTCTTATTAGGCTATCAATCTGGTTTACAATTCCAACTGCGTAATCTCTTGCATTTACGTTCTCGTTTCTTTTCTCGCTGATTACTGTAAATCCATTGTTTGCAAATTCCGCTACAATCTCTTTGTATTCAGTTCGTCCATATTCTGCATGAGATTCATGTAATTGGTGTGTTTCTAAAAATCGGTTGCGAAGGAAGAAAATATATCTGTCATTTTCTCCTTTCTGGATATCAGATAGTGCAGAAGAAACAATGATTCCAATTAGAAAAACTATTTTCATCTATTATCAATTTATTCAACAGCAATCGTATAAGCAGCCTTAAATTCTTTCCCTGCTTCCAGTTGTAGAATACCTTCCTTGGTTTCCAGGTTTTGATCTGTCCCTTCAACATCTGCAATTCCCAGCCAAGGCTCTATGCAAACATAAGGAGCACCCGCTTTTGCCCAAACACCAATATTTTTAAAATCTGAATATTCAACAGTTAAAATGGTACCCGATAATTGGCTTTTTAGAGCCACCTCTTTGGAAGGGATATTTTTGAAAATAAGCGCATCATCATCAAAAAGATGCTCATGTAGCTCGATTTTCTTCTCATTTTGAAGAATTCTCTGTGTTTTCTGGCTCACCAAACCTTCATTATTTAAAATGTGGGTCTCCAAATTCATATTTTGATCAAATTCCAGGTAACAATCCGTATATTTTTCCTCAGTATTGATGGGAGCATTAAAGGCGGGATGTCCTCCAAGGGAGAAAAACATAATTTTGCTATCCAGGTTTGTAATTCTATGAGCAATTTGAAGTTTTTTGCGCTTCAGCTTATAAATAATCTGAAAATTGAACTTAAAAGGATAGCTTTTCAGGCTTTCTTCAGAATAAATCAGTTCAAAAACGAGTTTATCTTCTGTTTTCTCTTTTAACCTGATGTTTTCATTGTGGCGAACCATTCCGTGTTTCGGCATATTATAAGCATTACCTTCATAAAAATATTGTCCGTCCTTTAAAACACCAATTATGGGGAATAAGTTTGGCGCATGGCTGCTCCAGATTTCAGGATCGGCCTGCCATATATGTTCTTTTCCGGTTTCCAGGTTTTTTATGCTGCAAAGTTCAGCTCCTTTTTCGAGTACTGAAATGCTGAGGTGTTCATTCTGAAGAGTATATTTTTTCAAAACTGAAGGTTTTATGTTGCGGAAATAAAGTTACAATCATTATTTCTCTTTTATTCGCAGGACAAGATGTTTTAATTATTTTTGAATTCAGATAAAATCTAAAAATGAAGAAAATCCTCGCTTTTGCCGGTTCTAATAGTAGTACTTCAATCAACCACCGCTTGCTTAAACACATTTCCGAAAGGATCCAGGGGCACGAAGTGAAATTGATTAAACTCACCGAATACGATTTTCCCATGTACAGTGCAGATCTTGAGACGGAAAGGGGAATTCCCATGGATGTGAAAATTGTAAAAAATATAATTGCAGAACATGACGCCCTGATTATTGCTGTTAATGAGCATAATGGAAGTGTTTCCTCTTATTTTAAAAATTGCATCGACTGGCTTTCCCGTGCCGACAGGAATTTCCTGAAGGATAAAAAGATCCTGCTTATTAGTACTTCCAACGGTGCACGTGGCGCTGCAAGTGCCCTGGAATTTACCAGAAGTGTACTTCCCAGGTTTGGCGGGCAGGTAGTGGAAAGCTTCAGTTTCCCGTCGTATGCAGATAATTTTCAGGATAATAAAGTACATAACGAAGTTCTGGACATGGGAATTGAAGATGTTTTAACCACATTTTCTCATGAGTTGGAGAGTTGATGCAAAAAGATGTAAATTTGGTAGAATTGAAATAGAGCGTAATGCATTTACTTAATAAAATTACCAGGGATCCGCAAGTTTGTCATGGCAAACCGTGCATAAGGGGAATGCGATGGCCGGTAGAAGTCATCATCGATATGCTTGGAGCAGGAATGAGTATTGAGCAAATTTTGGAAGATCATCCCGAGTTGGAAAGAGAAGATATTCTTGCTTCTTTACAATATGCAAAACTTTCCCTCTCCGGTCATAATATTGAGGAAGTGGCATAATGAAATTTCTTTTAGATGTCCATATTTCTTATAAAATAGCTAATTATCTAAAATCAAAAGGATTTGAAGCAATCCATGTAAATGAAATTCTTGATAAATGGAATACCAAGGACCAGGATATCTGCTTTTATGCCGACGAAAATGACTTAATCGTAATCACAAAAGATGTTGATTTTAAGAATAGTCATCTTATAGGAAATACTCCCAGAAAATTGGTAAAGGTGAACTTAGGTAATATGGCTACATCAACTTTAATCAAAATTATTTCTCCAAATATGGAAGCAATTGAGCGTTTAGATGTAAAAGGAAAATTTTTGGTAGAATTAGATCTGGATAAGGTGACTTTTATTACAAAAGAAGATAAGTAATATAGATTTCATTGATGAATGCGGGTTTTATCAGGTGTTTTTGAGAACTGCTTTCGTTACCTTTGCACCTTAAATTGAAATCTTAAGTGCGTACGACCAAATCCTTTCCTTTAGATAATCCGGAAAAGTTTAAAAAAGAATTATTCGCCTGGAGCCAGGAGTTTGACGAAATTGCCTGGCTGGACAGCAATAATTATCAACAAGAAAACAGCAATTTTGAAGCAATCCTGGCGGTGCAGGCGTTTACCGCCTTAAAAACCGATTATCACGGCGCTTTTGATCAACTTCAGGAGTACCAGGAAACTACAAAAGACTGGATTTTTGGCTATCTTTCCTACGATCTTAAAAATGATGTGGAGCGGTTAAATTCAAAGAATTTCGACGGACTCCGTTTTCCGGATCTTTACTTTTTTCAGCCTCAAAAAATTTTTCAGGTTAAAGCAGATTCTGTGGAATTTCATTATTTACGCATGGTAGATGACGAAATGGATGAAGATTTTGCAGAAATTCTTGATTTAGAGGAAAGAGGAGAGAGAAAAGAGGAAAGACTGAGAAATCAGGAAATTTTACCACGTATTTCCAAAGAGGAATACCTCGTTAAGATTAATAAAATGCTCTCCCACATCCAGTGGGGAGATATTTATGAAGCTAACTTTTGTCAGGAATTCTATGCCGAAAATTGCCAAATTCAACCGTCGGTAGTTTTTTCAAAGCTCAATGAAATTTCCGGTCCGCCGTTTGCCACTTTTTTAAAGTTGGAGCAGCATTATTTGCTTTGTGCCTCTCCAGAGCGTTATTTAAAGAAAACCGGAAGCAAAATCTTGTCCCAGCCTATTAAAGGAACGGCCAGGAGGGCAGAGAATAAGGAGGAAGACCTTCAGATTAGCGAAGCACTGGCAAAAGATCCTAAGGAAATTTCTGAAAATGTGATGATTGTCGATCTGGTGCGCAACGATTTGTCGAAAATTGCCAAAAAAGGAAGTGTGCAGGTGGAGGAACTTTGTAAAGTTTACAGTTTTAAGCAGGTGCACCAGTTGATTTCAACAATTTCGGCACAACTTGAAAATGGAATACCGGCTGTGGAAATCCTGCGCGCCACCTTCCCGATGGGAAGCATGACCGGGGCTCCAAAAATTTCAGCAATGAAAATTATTGAAGAACTGGAAGAAACCAAACGCGGACTCTACAGCGGTGCTGTGGGATATTTTACACCAAACGGGGATTTCGATTTTAACGTGGTAATACGTAGTATCCTTTACAATGCTGAAGATCGATATTTGTCATTTTCGGTAGGTGGCGCTATTACTGCAAAATCTAATCCTGAAAAGGAATATGAAGAATGCCTGCTCAAAGCAAAGGCGATGCATGATGCCCTGTCTAAATAGAGTTTTATTCAGGAACTGGAAAATTGAGATTTTCGCAGGTGTTAGAAGAGTCGGCTTTTTGTATATTTGAGTACCTATGGAGAAATCTTTTAAAAATACCCTCAAATCCAGGTTTCCTTTTTTATGCGGAAAAAACCTTTTACTGGCAGTAAGCGGGGGGGTAGACAGTGTGGTCCTGGCATATCTCTGTAAAGCTGCAAAACTGGAATTCTCCATAGCGCATTGTAATTTTAATCTTAGGGGAGAAGAAAGTGACGGCGACGAAGATTTTGTAATTGACCTGGCAGATGAGCTTGAAGTTGAAGTTTTTGTGCAGAATTTTGATACTGAAACTTTTGCCGAAGAAGCAAAGATTTCTATTCAAATGGCAGCGCGGGAGTTGCGTTATAGCTGGTTTCAGGAATTGTCCAGTACCTTAAAGTTCGAATATATTCTCACGGCCCATCATGCCAATGATAATCTCGAAACTTTCCTGATCAACCTGGTTCGTGGTACAGGCCTGGAAGGTTTAAGCGGAATTCAGATGGAGAACGACAAAATTGTTCGGCCAATGCTCGATTTTTCACGTAAGGAAATTGAAATTTACGCCCACAAGAACAGCATACAATGGCGGGAAG
The DNA here is from genome assembly GCF_031846505.1 of Autumnicola edwardsiae. Taxonomy (NCBI): domain Bacteria; kingdom Pseudomonadati; phylum Bacteroidota; class Flavobacteriia; order Flavobacteriales; family Flavobacteriaceae; genus Autumnicola; species Autumnicola edwardsiae. The sequence goes on along the minus strand of NZ_JAVRHP010000074.1, from coordinate 7,531 downwards.
ACAGCAGTAATGCTTCCACAAAATACCTTCGGAATAAAATACGCCATGATGTGGTGCCGGTGCTGGAGGAGTTGAATCCGCAGTTATTACAGGGTTTTTCCCAAACGCAGTCACACCTTAAAGAAAGTGAGGCGCTGGTCGAAGATTACATTAGCCTTATTTATCCCAAGGTGGTGAAAAATGGCAAATTTGGCTATACGCTGGATATTAATTTTCTTAAAAAAGTACCGAATACAAAAGCGATTCTCTATCAGCTCCTGAAGTCTTTTGGCTTTACAGAATGGAGTGATATTCATAATCTTTTGGACGCACAGCCTGGAAAAATCGTTTATTCTGAAGAGTACAGGCTTATAAAAGATCGCGACACCCTTATTTTAACCGAAATAAATAATGCTGAAGAGCAGGTGTATACCATTGCTGAAGGTGAAGATCTACTGATGTTACCTTTTGGAAAAATTTCTTTTCGAACCGTAAAGGAAATTGATGAACAGCGGGAAAATACCAGGATTTTTGTGGCGAAGGAGAAACTTCAGTTTCCGCTGAAGATAAGGAAATGGAAGGTTGGTGATTACTTTTATCCATTCGGGATGAAAGGCAGAAAGAAAATCAGCGATTTCTTTAAAGATAAAAAAATGTCTTTGCCCGAAAAGGAAAATACCTGGCTGTTATGTTCCGGAGAAGAAATTGTATGGGTAATTAACCACCGGGCAGACGATCGCTTTGCAATAACTGCAGATAACCAGGAAATAATAAGAATTTCCTGTTCTTTACAATCCTTTAGCTAAAGCAGAAAAATAAACTTCTTTAGATTAATGAGGTAATTTCTATCTTTAGGGACTTTTAAATTACCTCACATGAAATTAATTAGAACAACTTTATTATTTAACCTACTTTTCCTTGTTGGAATCCAGGCTTTTGCCCAGTTACAGGAAGATTATAGCGTAAAGGACAACTATACAAAAATGGAAGTGGACATCCCGATGAGGGACGGTACAAAGCTGCATACCACCATTTACTCTCCAAAAGATACCTCTACAGAATACCCGATGTTGATGCAGCGCACGCCTTACAGTTCGCGTCCTTATGGAGAAGATCAATTCCGCTCCAAAATTGGCCCCAACGAATATCTTATGCAAGAAGGAAATATTATCGTGTACCAGGATGTTCGCGGCAGGTGGATGAGTGAAGGGGAATATGATAATATGCGCCCCTTTATCCCCAACAAAACCGGAGAACAATTTGATGAAGCCAGCGATACCTACGATACGATAGAATGGCTTATCAATGATGTTGAAAATAATAACGGAAGAGTTGGTACATGGGGAATTTCTTACCCCGGCTTTTATGCTACTTATTCACTTTTAAGCGGACATCCGGCTTTAAAAGCAGCTTCTCCGCAAGCCAGTATCGGCGATTTCTTTTTTGATGATTTCCATCATAACGGCGCCTATTTGCTAAGCTATTGGAGAGCCACCACATTGTTTGGGTATCAGAAAGATGGCCCTACAGATGAAGCATGGTACAGCTTCCCAGAACTGGGTTCTGAAGATCAATACCAGTTTTTCCTGGATGCCGGCCCGTTAAGTAATCTTGATAAATACTACGGAGAAGATAATATTTTCTGGCAACAGTTAAAAGATCATCCAAATTATGATGAATTCTGGCAATCTCGCGGAATTGTGCAGCATATGAAAGATATTAAGCCGGCGGTGATGATCGTGGGCGGACTTTTTGATGCTGAAGATCTTTACGGACCATTCAATATTTATAAAAGTATTGAAGAGCATAGCGATAACTATAACACTATTGTTTTTGGCCCATGGAGCCACGGAGATTGGGCACGAACTACAGAAAGACAAGCTGTTGGAAACGTTTATTTTGGAGACAATATTTCTGATGATTTTCAAAAGAATTACGAAAGAGTATTTTTTAATCATTTTCTTAAAGGGGAAACAAATGGAAATACCGGGCTTCCGGAAGCTCATATTTATGATACCGGGAACAGGGAATGGAATAATTATGAAGCATGGCCACCAAAAGCTGTTCAGAAAAAATCCTTTTATCTTGGTGAAAATGAAAGCTTAACAGATACCCCTTCAGAATCTGAAGAAGAGTTTATTAGCGATCCAAAAAAGCCGGTTTCTTACAACAATGAGATTAAAATGGTTTTTACACCGCGGGAATATATGACCGGCGACCAACGCTTTGCGGTAAGAAGGCCAGATGTCCTTGTTTTTGAGAACGAAGTTTTAGAAGAGGATATGAAGATGGCAGGACCTATTGAAGCTCAGTTCAAGGTTGCCACCACGGGAACTTCGGCAGATTGGGTGGTGAAAGTAATAGATGTTTATCCTCCAGATGCCGAAAATTATGAGGAGACCCCGGCACACCTTAAAATGGGCAATTATCATATGATGGTGCGCAGTGAGGTGATGCGCGGAAGGTTTAGAAATAGCTTTGAAAATCCGGAGCCTTTTGAACCGAATAAAAAAACTGCTGTAAATATTACTTTACAGGATATAAATCATACTTTTAAAAAAGGACATAAACTGCAAATCCAGGTGCAAAGTACATGGTTTCCGTTAATAGATCTTAATCCGCAGACTTATGTTCCCAATATTTTTGAAGCCGAAGAAGAAGACTTTCAGAAGCAAACCCATACCGTTTATGGGGATTCGGCTATAATTTTTTCAGTATTAAACGAATAAAGCTATATGAAATTCAATTATAAAAAAATATTACTACTACTTCTTATTTTCACAGTTATCTCCTGTAAGCAGGAACAAAAAGATGTTTCAGAAGTTGATATTGAGCAGAATTCCGAAGAATTAAACGAATATTTTGAAGAGCAATTTCAGAAGGAAGTGAATGAATCGCCGATGCTACAAACGCGCCTGGGGATAAAAAAAAATTATGGGAAATGGGATGATTTTTCTACAGAGAAATATGCCGCAGACCTTAATCAGGCAAAAACAAGGCTGGATTATATAGACGATATTGATCCACAAAATTTAAATGAAGATGTACGGCTTAGCTATCAGTTGTACAGGCAGCAGCTGGAAAATGAAATTGAAGATTATAATTACAGGTTTTATAGTTATCCGGTCAATCAAATGTTTGGGTACCATTCCCAGTTGCCTGCTTTTCTCATAAATATGCACAGCATAGATTCTATAAGTGATGCTGAAGCCTATATTTTAAGACTGCGGGGATTTCCTGAAGCTTTTAAGGATATTATTGAAAGTCTGAGAATAAGGGAGCAGAACCAGATTATACCGCCACGGTTTGTGTTTGACAAGGTTATAGATGATTCCAGAAATATTATAAGCGGAAGACCATTCGAGAAATCTGCGAATACAAGCACACTGCTCGCCGACTTTAAAATGAAGGTGGAGGCACTGGATATTTCTGAAGAACAAGAACAGCAGCTAATCGCAGATGCCGAAACTGCCCTTTTAGATGAGGTAAAACCTGCCTATACAGAGCTTATTGCTTTTTTGGAAAATCAGCAGAAGCGTGCAACTGCTGAAGCGGGAGTATGGAAATTCCCGAAAGGGGAAGAATTTTATAACAATGTCCTAAAGCGAACAACGACAACAAATTTAACAGCTGAGGAAATCCATGAAATCGGGTTAAATGAAGTTGCGCGCATCCACAGGGAAATGGAGGGAATAATGAAGGAAATTGAATTTGAAGGAAGCCTTCAGGATTTTTTCAATTTTATGAGAACAGATGAGCAATTTTATTACGAAGATACAGAGGAAGGACGGGCAAAATATCTTGCTGATGCCAGGGAAATTATAGACCAGATGCGGGAGAGGCTTCCGGATCTTTTTCTTACACTTCCCGAAGCTGAGATCATAGTGAAAGCGGTGGAACCTTTCAGGGAAAAAAGTGCAGGTAAGGCATTTTATCAGCAGCCTGCTATGGATGGTTCCCGTCCGGGGACATTTTATGCCAATTTGTACGATATAAAAGCCATGCCAACTTATCAACTGGAAGCTTTGGCTTACCACGAGGGTATCCCGGGACACCATATGCAAATTGCTATCGCCCAGGAGCTGGAAGAGGTGCCTAATTTCAGGAAATTCAGTTTTTACACGGCTTATGTAGAAGGCTGGGGACTGTACAGTGAATTGCTTCCGAAGGAAATAGGTTTTTATGAAGATCCATATTCAGATTTTGGCAGGTTAGCCATGGAGCTTTGGAGAGCCGTAAGATTAGTGGTTGATACGGGTATACATGCTCAAAATTGGACAAGGGAAGAAGGCATTGATTTTTATGTGCAAAATACTCCAAATGCCGAAAGTGATGCGGTAAAAATGGTGGAAAGGCATATTGTTATGCCGGGACAGGCAACAGCGTATAAAATTGGAATGAATAAAATTCTGGAATTAAGGGAAAAAGCCAAATCACAATTAGGAGAAAATTTTGATATTAAAAAATTCCATGATGTAGTTTTGCTGAATGGAGCGATACCGCTAAATATCCTGGAACAAAAGGTTGATGACTGGATCGCAGATAACAATAGATAAACTAAGAGCCATTGGAGCATAGTAAGCAAAAGGATCTTAAGCTGATAAAACTTAGGAACAAAAATCAAACTGAACTGGAAATCCTGAATTTCGGAGCTACCCTCTTCAGCCTTAAAATGGATGATTCTTCAGGGAAAAGGGTAAATTTAATTGTTTCTCCTAAGAGGCCTGAAGATTTCCTTACCACCCGTTACAAAGACTGTGAAAAGTTCTTTGGTGCTTCTATAGGCCGCTTTGCCGGACGTATAAACAAAGGAGAGTTTAGTATAGAAAGCGAGAATTATGTACTTCCGCAAAAAAATGGGGTGCATCTACATGGTGGTGATGGCTTTCAGTATAAATTTTGGGAAGTTGAAGAAGAAAATTCAGGAACAAATCCATCGGTAACCTTGTCTTATTTTAGTAAGGATGGAGAAGAGGGATACCCGGGAAATCTCAAAGTACAGGTTAACTATACACTTTCTGAAGATGACACTCTAAGCATCACCTACACTGCGGAGACAGATAAGGAGACCATCATTAATCTTACCAATCACACATACTTCAACTTAAACGGGGAAGGTAGTGTAGGAGATCATTTTTTATTCATTAATGCCGATAAGATTTTGGAGATCGATGATAAAAAATTGCCTACTGGAGATCTCATCAACCTTAGAAAACATCCTAAAAATTTCGGTAAAAATAAATTGATAGGAAATCGGCATTTGGATGACACCTTTGTGCTAAATTCAGACGATCAGGAAGTTTCTGCAAGATTGTTCTCACCAATAACGGGAATTAAAATGGAGATGCGCACTAACCAACATGCTATTATAGCCTATGTTCCGGAGGAATTACCGTCTACTTTAAATTATCAGACCAACATTTCAGAAGAATATCCTTCTATTTGCCTTGAAGCACAAAATTTTCCTGATGCGCCAAATTTCAGGAACTTTCCTTCAAGTAAGTTGGCTCCCGGCGAGAAATATTTAAATGAAATTTCGCTGAGCTTCACAGTAAAGAAATAATTAGCATAAAATTTTAAGCGTAAGTTTTACCTTTAAAATTTAAATTATATATTTAACAAAATATTAAATGTTGATATGGAATTTGAATTACTGGATCAAATCGTTTTCGCAGCGTATGCTTTGCTAATTATAGGTATAGGGCTATGGGTATCCCGAGGAAAAGGAGAATCCTCAGAAGATTACTTTCTTGCCAGTAAATCCTTACCCTGGTGGGCAATAGGTACATCGCTGATAGCTGCGAATATTTCTGCAGAACAATTTATAGGGATGTCCGGTTCAGGGTTCGCAATAGGACTTGCCATAGCATCTTATGAATGGATGGCGGCGATTACACTGCTGGTAGTGGGTAAATTCTTTTTACCCATTTTTATTGAAAAGAAATTATATACTATCCCGGAGTTTGTGGAAGTCAGGTATGGCACGAACCTAAAGACGATATTGGCCATTTTCTGGATCGCACTTTTCATTTTTGTTAACCTTACTTCTGTTCTCTATTTAGGTGCCACAGCTCTTGATACCATCATTGGGGTGGGAGACGGCTCTATATTTATGTATTCTATAGTGGGGCTCGCGCTTTTTGCCGCTGCATATTCTCTGTACGGCGGACTTGCCGCCGTGGCCTGGACAGATGTGGTGCAGGTAGTACTTCTTATTGTGGGTGGTTTGATTACTACCTACATAGGTTTATCCCATGTTGCCGGCGATGGTGGGGTTATTTCAGGAATGGTTTCTGTTTACGAACAGGTACCGGAAAAATTCTACATGATCCTCGAGAAAGGAGAAATTATGACTCCTAATGGAAAGGATGCCTGGTGGGATTTACCCGGATTGGCTGTGCTGCTGGGAGGAATGTGGGTTGCGAATCTGTATTACTGGGGATTTAACCAGTATATCATACAACGTACGCTGGCTGCGAAAAGTCTTCGGGAGTCACAAAAGGGGATTATCCTGGCCGGTTTTTTAAAGCTATTGATCCCTTTGATCGTGGTTATCCCGGGAATTATTGCGTACGTGATGAACACCGGTCCCAACGGTGAAATTTCGTCATCCTTTACCGATCCCTCTTTTATTGCTGAAGGTGGAAGGATAATTAACGACAATGCCTTCCCGTGGCTTATAAAAGAATTTATTCCTGTAGGACTTAAAGGACTTGTTCTTGCTGCTTTGGCCGCGGCGATTGTTTCTTCTATCGCATCTATGCTCAATTCTACAGCAACCATTTTTACAATGGATATTTACAAGCCCTATTTCAACAAAGGGCGTTCTGACAAAAACCTTGTGACAGTAGGAAGGCTTTCTGCTACAATAGCTCTTGTTATAGCCGTAATTCTTGCGCCGCAACTTAAGAACCTGGGCCAGGTATTTCAGTACATTCAGGAATATACCGGTATTGTGAGCCCCGGTATACTGGCAGTTTTTATGCTCGGTTTGTTCTGGAGAAAAACAACCAATAAAGCAGCTATATGGGGTGTGCTGCTATCCATTCCCATTGCGCTGTACTTTAAAGTAGGTCCTAATGGATGGATTGATAGTCCGCTATTTGTAGAGCTTCCCTTTATGCACCAAATGTTTATTACGTGGATATTAACAATGCTTATAATGGTTGGGATAAGTTATGCTGAAACCAACGGTAAAAATCATGAAAAGTCGATTATAATTTCAAGCAAGCTGTTTAAAACGGGACCTGTTTTTAATATTTCCAGTTTTGTAATCCTCCTGATCGTGGCTATGTTATATGCTCTGTTCTGGTAGTCCCGATCAGACCTACAAGGTTTTTGAAACCTTGCAGGAGTATCTAATCCTGCAAGGTCTCTTTTGACCTTGTAGGTTTATTCTTTGGATCCAATTCAAAACTTCAAGAAAAAGCTGAATTTTTACAGCCTTTTGAGTGCTGCTTCAAATTTGTCAATTTTCGACCTGGTATGTTTTGAAAGCTGAAGTTGTTCTAGCTGAGACATGGTTTTAAAATATTGCAGGATTTTTTTGATG
>NZ_JAVRHP010000073.1:0-16041 GCF_031846505.1 Autumnicola edwardsiae | reverse complement strand
AGATTAATAATAAAAGAACCGGAATTCAACTCAAAAACTTTTCCTTTATGAAAAAACCCTACGCAGAAAAGAATCTGCTAAACTTAAATTTTACAACCTAAGAAAGATAGAAAAAAGAAATGAACCACAAAAGCAGAAAGAGAGAAAATTAACTCCTTTTATTGATTTTCTTATTATCTTCTCTCCATTTATTAGTCAGCTCGATATACTTGAAGTCCAAAGCCGTTGCCTGTGGTTCCAGTATATCTGACTGAAAAGACCTTTGAAGTATGTCTTCTATTAGAAAATCTTCCTGGTTATTTTTAGGATCATATTCTTCTTTTAAGGAAATATCGAATAAGCTGGCTGTAGTATTGTACCAAAAGGCCCGCCAGCCACTCTTAAGGTTCCTTATAAGGTTAAAAGCAGTAGTTCCCGTTTGCCTGTGGATCAATTTTACAAGAATTTGCCCTTCAGTATGGGTTAATTTCTTCAACTCTGCAGAGAACTGGTCTTCTATATAATCCTGAACAATCCTGGTATATCTTTTACGTGCAGACTTCGATTTAATTTCCTCTAACCTGCTATTAAGTTCCAACAGCCTTTCTGAAGCCAATTTGGCATATGGATAAACTTTCCTGGTTTTTCTCCTTAAAATAAGATACTGCCGTCTATCCTCGCTATTGCTAAATTTCAGTTTTCTTAAAAGGATCACCTCATCCAGGTCTATACTTTTTCTGGGAACGGTATCACCAGCAATAATCATATAGGTGTCCTGTATGGTATCGTTTTCAACCATTTCTTCCTGAGCATAGCCACTTGAGAATAAAATCCCTAAAAATAATGTCCAAATATATCTCACACTTCCATCTTAAATTTCAGAACAGATTTAGCCAAAATCATTCCAAAATTAATGAATCTTCAATTGCAAAGCATTTTATTCTTATTAAATTCGTGCAAATTTTTAAAAGCATGAAAGCAGAAAACATTTTAGATAAAGAATCAGTTAATTTTCTTGAAAAATATTTGAATAACGCCGCTCCAACGGGCTATGAATCTGAAGGACAAAAACTCTGGATGGATTACCTGAGGCCTTATGTAGATGAATTTATTACAGATACGTATGGCACAGCAGTAGGAGTGATAAATCCTGAAGCAAAATTTAAGGTTGTTATTGAAGGACATGCAGACGAAATTTCGTGGTATGTGAACTATATTACAGACGACGGACTTATTTATGTGATTAGAAACGGTGGAAGCGACCACCAGATTGCTGCTTCTAAAAGGGTAAACATCCATACCAAAAAAGGCATTGTGAAAGGTGTGTTTGGATGGCCGGCAATACATACACGTAAAAAGGAAGATGAGCAATCTCCAAAACTGGAAAATATCTCTATAGACGTAGGTTGCAGTTCTAAAGAAGAAGTTGAGAAACTAGGAGTTCATGTAGGTTGTGTTATTACTTATCCCGATGAATTCTTTATTCTGAATGAGGATAAATTTGTAAGTCGGGCACTAGACAACCGCATTGGCGGGTTTATGGTTGCGCAGGTTGCAAAATTACTAAGGGAGAATAAAAAGGAATTGCCTTTTGGATTGTACGTTACCAACTCTGTACAGGAAGAGATAGGACTACGCGGAGCCGAAATGATTACTCAGCGTATTAAGCCTAACGTAGCAATAGTAACAGATGTTACCCACGACACCACCACACCTATGATTGAAAAGAAAACCAACGGTCTCACGAAAATTGGTGACGGACCGGTAATTTCTTATGCGCCTGCCGTACAAAATAATCTAAGGGAGCTTTTAATTGAAACCGCAGAAAAGAACAAGATTCCATTTCAGCGAATGGCATCTTCGCGGTTTACGGGAACAGATACCGATGCTTTTGCCTACAGTAATGGTGGCGTTGCTTCTGCTTTAATTTCATTACCTCTTCGTTACATGCACACTACAGTTGAGATGGTGCATAAGCAGGATGTGGAAAATGTAATCAGGCTTATTTATGAAAGTGTTCTCCAGATCAAAGACGGGGAAACCTTCAGTTATTTCAAATAATTTCAGGAAAAATATAAGCTAAACTCCTTTTCAGGTTCTTCTGAAAAGGAGTTTTTTATTTCCGTTAGCTTAACTTTCACAGTATTTTATCAGGGCCCAGGTTATATTCAGATTATATTGTAGAAAAAAAGCGATGACCCTTTCTCCTGAAGAGGTAAATACGATTATAGAGAACCCCAGAGAAGCTATAGGAATGGCCAATCTCGTTTACGTTTCAGAACATCATCTCTCCATAGAACGTAAAAAAGTAGGCAGAGGTTTTGCCTATTACAGAAAGGATGAAAAAATTTCAGACAATAAGATCCTTGAGCGTATTAAGAAACTTGTAATTCCGCCGGCCTGGCAGAATGTAAGGATCACTCATCTCGAAAATGGGCATTTACAGGTAGTGGGCCGTGATGATAAAGAGCGGAAACAGTACATGTACCATTCTTTATGGACGAAAATAAGAAATCAGACAAAATTTTTTAAAATGGCTGCTTTTGGGCACCGTCTTCCAAAGATCAGGAAACAGGTGGATGAGGACCTGGACCTGCCCGAGATGAGCAGACGTAAAATCCTGGCGCTCATAATTCGCCTTATGGAGGAAACCCACATCAGGATTGGGAACGACTATTATGCGAAGAACAATAAAACCTACGGACTTTCAACCTTCAGGTCCAGGCACCTGAAGACCTACAAAAATGAAGTTAAATTTGAATTTGTTGGTAAAAAGGGTAAAGAACATTCCATAAGTGTAAAGGACAAACAACTCATTAAACTTATTAATCAATGTGAAGAAATCCCCGGGTGGGAACTCTTTAAATTTTATGATGAGAATGGAGAGAAACATGCGATAGATAGTGGGATGATTAATGAGTATATTCATGAACTTAGTGGCGACATGTTCTCTGCAAAAGACTTCAGGACCTGGTCTGCAACAAAAATATTTTTTGAAACGCTAAGGGAACTGGGTTATACTGAAGATGAAAAAGAAAACAAGAAAAACCTGATCACGGCATTTGATGCCGCTGCCACGGGTCTGGGAAATACGCGTAGCGTATGCCGCACCTATTATGTGCATCCTAAGATTGTATCTTCCTACGAGAATGGCGAGATTGTGCCTTATTTTAAAAAGGTAAAAAAAGACGAGAGTAAAAATTACACCTCTCTTTCTGAAACAGAAAAAATAATCCTTAAGATGATTAAAGATTATGAGATCGAAATTTGACATTTTTAGGCATCTGCTATAGAAGTCTGTTTCTGTAGAAAAATCCCTTGCTTCCTTTTTGTAAATTTGCGGTATGAAGAATACCATTTCAGCAAGAATAGCAGACTTTCTAAAGGATTTCCCACCTTTTTCACTTCTGGAAGAAAAACATCTTCTCACCATTTCAAAAGAAGTGAAGGTTATCTATATGGAAAAAGGTAAACCAGTTTTTAGAAAAGGAGAAAAAGGCCATGAACACTTCTACATCGTTAACAAAGGTGCCATTGATCTCCAGAAGATCAAGGAAAACGGCGAAGCAGAGACTATTGATAAATGTGATGAAGGTGATATTTTTGGTTTAAGGCCACTGTTTGCCAAAGAAAATTACCTGATAAATGCCGATACCGACGAGGAAAGTATTTTATACGCTATTCCCATTTCAATCTTTAAACCTATAGCCGAAAGCAATTCCCACGTAGGAAATTTTTTAATTGAAAGCTTTGCCTCCAATACCCGCAATCCCTATTCCCCGGAACATAGAGGGCAACTGGTCACCGATAATTCCATAGAATTCAAGACAGATTCCATGTATGAATTGCAACCTGTACCAATTGTAAAAAGAATTGTTACTGTACCGCCCGAAACTACGATCAGGACTGCCGCCACTTTAATGAGCAATAAAAAAGTGGGCTCTATTTTGATTACTGAAAACGAACTTCCCACAGGTATAGTGACCGATATGGATTTCAGGACAATGGTGGCTACAGGAAGGTTAAGCATAGACACTCCTGTTTCTGAAATTATGACATCCCCGGTTATTTGCTACTCCAGGAGCATCACCATTGCACAGGCGCAGTTAACGATGATGAAGCACAACATTAATCACATTTGTATCACCAGAGACGGCACTCCAAATACAAAGGTAAAGGGAATAGTGTCTGAACATGATATTATTGTTTCGCAGGCAAATAATCCTTCTGTTTTAATGAAGGCTATCAACAGGGCAAGCAGCACTAAAAAACTGAAGAAAGTAAGGAATAAGATAATGCAACTTTTAAAAGGTTACCTGGATCATAATATTCCACTGACGCATATTTCTAAAATTATTTTTGAGCTTAATGATGCTACAATTAAGAGGATTATAAACCGTTGCATAGAGAAAATGGAAACTCCTCCCCCGGTGAAGTTCGCCTGGCTTTCCCTGGGCAGCCAGGGTAGAAAAGAGCAGTTACTGCATACAGATCAAGATAACGCTTTGGTTTTTGAAGATGTTCCGGAAGAAAAACTGGAAGAAACAAAGGAATATTTTCTAAAGTTGTCCAAAAAGGTAACCAAGAGACTTGGCATTATTGGCTACGAATTTTGTCCGGCAGATATGATGGCCCGTAATCCGCAGTATTGTCTCAGTCTGCAGGAATGGAAAGAACAATTCTCTAATTGGATTGTAGAACCTGGATCAGATGAAATTTTGCTTTGTTCGATATTTTTTGATTACGATATTTCTTATGGAGACGTTAGCCTCTCCAACGAACTGGCCGATCACATTTATAAGGAAATTAGCTCCTACAAAAAGTTCCTCACTTTGCTCGCGGCAAGTGCGCTGCGGAATCCTACGCCGCTGGGATTTTTCCGCCAGTTTTTAGTCGAGCATGATGGGGAAAACAAAGATTTTTTTGATATAAAGAAACGTGCCATTACTCCGCTTACCGATGCAGGCCGTGTCTTAAGCCTCTCTCATCAGGTGAAAAACATGAGCAATACGGCAGAGCGTTTTGAAAAACTTGCACAGCTGGAGCCGGCCAACAGAGAATTGTATCTCGCCTGCTCCTACTCTTCTAAAGCGCTGCTAAAATTCAGGACTAAACAGGGACTGCTCCATAAAGACAGCGGGAGATTTATTAACCTTCAGGATTTGAGCAAAGAAGACAAAATAAAACTTAAACGCTGCTTTAAAAGCATTAAAGACGTTCAGGAATTAATTAAATTCAGGTTTGAAATTTCATCCTTCATATCATGATTTCTAACTGGTTTAAAAAGAAAGAACCCCAGGATCTGCCGGATTTCTGGAACACTTATGCAAAGAATTTTGATCAAAAACTACCTGAGAAAATTTCTGATGTCCGGTTTGTTGTACTGGATACAGAGACGACGGGTTTTGATTATAAAGAGGACCGCATGCTGTGCATTGGAGCTGTGAGCGTGCAGCACAACCAGATAAACATGGCAGACAATTTTGAGATCTATATTGAACAGGAAAAATTTAATCCCGAATCTGTTGAAATACACGGAATAATAAAAAATGAAAAAGTAGCAACTTTATCTGAAGAAGAAGCTGTTAAACATTTTCTGAATTATATTGAAAATGCTGTACTTGTGGCCCATCACGCGAATTTTGACATTACCATGATCAATAAGGCACTAAAGCGAATGGGACTTCCAAAACTTAAAAACCGTATTCTGGATACCATGTTTTTGTACCGGAGAACCAGAATTACTTCAAATCTTATAGACAGGGAAAAAAATTATTCACTCGACGAAATAGCTGAAGCATATACTATTGATGTTTCAGACCGGCATACTGCGGCCGGCGATGCTTTTATAACCGCAATTGCCTTTCTCAAAATCCTGGGCAGACTGAATAAAAACGGACAAATGAAATTAAAGAATTTGTTCTGAAACAAAAAAAGAGGCTGTCCAGGGAGTTATCCTGAAACAGCCTTTTTTCAAATTTCTGAGTGTACTTAAATAGTTGTATCTACTAACTCCAGAACATTTTCCGGATTCAACAGCGTGAAAGCCATTAAGGTTCGAGGAATTTTTCTAAGTGATTTTAGAAAAATCTATATATACTTTTCGGCTTCTTGTAATTCGTGTAATGCTTAAGAAATAAAAACAAAAAAAGCTTTTTCATAATTGATTGTATTTTTGCTACAAAAATTCGATCTTCCAATAAAATTTTTGCAAAACCTTCATTCCCTGAGCACAACAGGATATACTTTTATAAATTTACATTGAACTCTCGATAATTTCATCAACCACTTCAGGATTAAGTAATGTGGAAGTATCGCCAAGGTTGGAAGTATCATTAGAAGCAATTTTTCGCAAGATCCTCCTCATAATTTTTCCGCTTCGGGTTTTTGGTAGTCCGCTTACAAACTGAATTTTTTCCGGTTTTGCAATTGGCCCCACCCTATCAGAAATCTGCTGATTAATTTCCTTTCTCAGGTTATCCTGATTCCTGGATTCTCCGGTTTCCTTCAGAATAACAAATGCGTAGAGTGCATTTCCTTTTACTTCATGCGGAAAACCAACAATAGCAGATTCTGCTACCGCCGGATGTTCATTAATCGCGTCTTCAATAGGTGCAGTACCAAGATTGTGGCCAGAAACAATAATAACATCATCTACCCTCCCTGTAATCCGGTAATATCCAACCTCATCGCGCAAGGCTCCGTCTCCGGTAAAATATTTGTTTTCAAAAGCAGAAAAATAAGTTTCTTTATATCGCTTATGATTTCCATAGATCGTGCGCGCCATAGAAGGCCATGGGAATTTAATACAAAGCCTTCCATCTACCTGATTTCCTTTTAATTCAGTTCCATTTTCGTCCATAAGAGCCGGCTGAATCCCGGGAAAAGGCAAGGTCGCATAAGTCGGCTTGGCCGGGGTTACGTAAGGAATTGGGGAAATCATGATTCCGCCGGTTTCCGTTTGCCACCATGTATCCACGATGGGGCTCTTATTTTTACCAATATTGTCATTATACCAATGCCACGCCTCTTCATTTATAGGTTCTCCAACAGAGCCCAGAACCTTCAAGGAAGAAAGATCGTATTTTTCCACAAATTCTATATTGCGCTTTGCGAGAGAACGAATTGCTGTGGGAGCCGTATAAAACTGGTTAACTTTATGCTTTTCAACAACTTCCCAGAAACGGCCATAATCTGGATAAGAAGGAACACCTTCAAACATTACCGTGGTGGCGCCATTTGCCAGCGGACCGTATAAAATGTAAGAATGCCCGGTAATCCATCCAATATCTGCGGTACACCAGTAAACATCTTCTTCTTTATACTGAAAAATATTTTTGAAAGTATAAGCGGTATAAACCATATAACCTCCCGTAGTATGCACCATTCCTTTTGGAGTCCCCGTAGATCCTGAAGTATAAAGGATAAACAATGGATCTTCAGCATCCATAATTTCAGGTTCACATTCTGAAGATGCCTCTTCCAGTAACGGCTGTAACCATTTATCCCGACCTTCTTTCATGTTAATATCGGCATCAATTCTTTTTGCCACCAGAACGGTTTCTACATTTGGGCAGTCTTCAAGAGCTTTATCAACAATTCCTTTCAGATCCAGCGTTTTGTTACCACGGAAGGAACCATCAGCAGTAATCAGCATTTTACAATCTGCATCATTGGTTCGGGTGGCCAGTGCTGTAGCCGAAAAACCGGCAAAAACAACAGAGTGGATTGCACCAATTCGTGCACAGGCGAGCATGGCCACAGAAAGTTCCGGAATCATAGGCAGGTAAATACAAACCTTATCGCCCTTTTTAATTCCGTTGTCCTTAAGAACATTGGCAAATTTATTCACCCTTTCCAAAAGCTCCTTATAGGAAATATGCAGTGATTCTTCTTCAGGATCATTAGGTTCCCAGATAATTGCCGTTTTCTCGCCCCGGGTAAGCAGGTGCCGGTCCACACAATTTTCAGTAATATTCAGCTTTGCATTTTCAAACCATTTAATTTCCGGTATTGAAAAGTCCCAGCTAAGGACCTTGTCCCATTTCTTACGCCATGTAAAGTGCTCTTCTGCCACTTCTTCCCAGAAATTTTCGGGTTCTCTTACAGATTTTCGGTATACCTGGAAATATTCTTCTAAATTTTTAATACTATAATTACTCATTTTTCTAGAAAAGTTGGTTAAATCAATAATTGCTTCAGAAAATGTCTTTACTATTTCTTCGGAAAGGGCAAAGAAGATTATAAATCCTCATTTATTCCGCAATATCTTTATTTAGCCTTAAATCTATTGAATTTTCATTAAATCTGAAGAAGTTTTCCGGGTTTTTAACCGGAAATATGCCAATAAAAAAGCGATATAATAATATACCGCTTATAATATTCAAAAGTTTACCGTGTTATTTTACAAAAGCTGCTAATAATAGCTCCTCATCAAGATATAGTGCCGAAAATTGCCATTTTAGGCATGTCTCTTTAACGGAGATAATTCAGTACATTTTTTTCTATACGTTCCTGAATATTGGAAACATCGGCCTTTACAAATTCTTCTCCGGTAATCTTCTCATAGAGCTCAATGTATCTTTCTGAAACAGAAGTGATGTATTCGTCTGTCATTTCAGGAACTTTTTGTCCTTCCAGCCCCTGAAAGTCATTTTGGATAAGCCACTGCCTCACAAATTCCTTCGAAAGCTGTTTTTGAGGCTCTTTTTCCTGCTGGCGCTGCTCATAACCTTCAGAATAGAAATAGCGGGAAGAATCTGGCGTGTGGATCTCATCTATAAGAACAATTTTCCCTTCCCTGGTCTTCCCAAATTCATATTTGGTATCTACCAGGATTAATCCGCGTTCTGCAGCAATCTCAGTCCCACGTTTAAACAGTTTTCGGGTATAATCTTCCAGTACTTTATAATCTTCTTCAGAAACAATTCCTCTTTTTATAATATCTTCCCTGGAAATATCCTCATCATGATCTCCTTTTTCAGCTTTTGTCGCCGGCGTGATGATGGGAGTGGGAAATTTGTCATTTTCCTGCATCCCGTCAGGCATTTCTACTCCGCACAGGCTTCTTTTTCCAGCATTATATTCCCTGGCAGCATGACCAGAAAGATAACCACGAATCACCATTTCTACCATAAAAGGTTTGCAGGTAACGCCTATAGCAACATTAGGATCTGGAGTGGCCTCCAACCAGTTTGGTACAATATCCTCAGTATCCTTCATCATTTTTGTGGCAATTTGATTAAGGATTTGTCCCTTATACGGAATTCCTTTCGGCATCACCACATCAAAAGCTGAAAGTCTGTCGCTGGCGATCATCACAAGGCGCTCATCTTCTAAAGCGTAAACATCACGTACTTTCCCTTTATAAACCGACTTTTGTTCGGGAAAACTAAAATTTGTCTCTGTAATTGTAGTGTTCATTATAAGAAAGATTCAAAAGTTATTTAGATATTGTGTAAACCCAATCTGATTTAAACCATTTTGAAGAAGTTGATACACCTTAATTTCCCAAAAACCTCACAGGTTTTGAAAACCTGTGAGGTTTCACCATACCAAACTAATCTGTATGTTCAATTTCTTTATAGGCGGCGATTACTTTTTTCACAAGTCGATGTCTTATCACATCTTTATCATCCAGATAAATAATCCCAACTCCTTTTACGTCTTTTAAAACTAGCAGTGCTTCTTTTAATCCTGAAATTACCCGTCGCGGAAGGTCGATCTGACCCGGATCACCGGTGATCATAAATTTGGCATTTTTCCCCATCCTCGTAAGGAACATTTTCATTTGGGCGTGGGTGGTATTTTGCGCTTCATCCAGGATTACAAACGCATTGTCCAATGTCCTCCCTCGCATAAATGCCAGAGGGGCGATTTGGATAATCCCTTTTTCAATAAAAGTTTCCAGTTTTTCATGAGGGATCATGTCCCGAAGTCCGTCATAAAGCGGCTGCATATAGGGATCCAGTTTCTCTTTAAGATCTCCCGGAAGAAAGCCCAGGTTCTCCCCTGCCTCTACCGCGGGCCGCGTAAGAATGATCCTTTTCACCTGCTTCTCCTTGAGCGCTTTTACGGCAAGCGCCACCCCGGTATATGTTTTTCCTGTTCCTGCGGGACCTACCGCAAAGATCATATCGTTTTTAAAACTGAGTTCTACAAGTTTACGCTGATTGGCAGTTTGCGCCTTTATCAATTTCCCGCTAACCCCGTGTACCAGAACCTGACCACTTGCTTCAGATGCACTGTAATCTTCCCTACTATCGCTGGTAAGCACCCTTTCAATTACATTTTCATCAAGCTTATTATATTTTCCGAAGTGGTCCATCAACATATTAAAGCGCATATCGAATTCCTCCAGCATTTCTTCGTCTCCAAAGACCTTTATTTTACTACCCCTTGCTACAATTTTTAATTTAGGAAAGTACTTCTTAAGAAGTTCTATATGTTCATTCTGCTGACCAAAAAATTCTCTTGGATTAATTTCCGAAAGTTCGATTACGAGTTCGTTCAAAAGCCTATGATTTTATATTAATGTAAAGTGGGAAGTGTCTCAAATTATCGACTAATTTTTATTGTTTTATCTCGGCCGGTACTATTCGGCACCGCCTGTTTTTGCTCGTTAAGAAGATTTAATTTTAGCCAATTTCCAATTGTATTGAATAAAATAAAATTATCTTCGCTTACTATACAAACTTAGGTAAAAAAACCCGTTACAACTTAAAAAATATATTAACATTCACCTATGGCCATCATCACTTTAACGACCGATTTTGGAGAGAAAGATTATTTTGCAGGGGCAGTTAAAGGAGCTATTTATAGTGAATTAGATGAAGTTAGAATTGTTGATATTTCCCATTCTGTTTCTCCTTTTCATATAAGTGAGGCCGCATATATTATTAAAAACGCCTACAAGAGTTTTCCTAAAGGTTCTATTCACATTATTGGAATAGATTCTGAACTAACTCCGGAAAATAAACATCTGGCAGTTTACCTGGATGAGCATTACTTTATTTGTGCCAACAACGGAATACTTTCTTTACTGGCTTCAGAAATTAATCCTGAAAAAATTGTGGAAATTAATATCCACGATAAAATAGAGACAAATTTTCCGGTCCTGGATGTATTTGTAAAAGTAGCTTGCCACCTTGCCCGCGGGGGAACCCTTGAAGTTATTGGGAAAAATATAAACGAGATTAAATACCTGAAGCAGTTAGAGCCTTTAATTAATTCCGAAAGGAATCAGATTATCGGGCATGTGCTGTATATTGATAACTACGGAAATGTGGTGACCAATATTAGCCGCAAATTTTTCGAAAATGTTGGAAAAGGCAGGGATTTTGTAATGAGTGCCCGTATGGTGACTTTTTCTGAAATTTTTGAGACCTATAGTGATGCCATTAATTTTGATCTCGAAAAAGAAAAACGCGGAGAAGAGGACGGTAAGAAGTTAGCTGTCTTTAATTCTGCAGGATATATAGAACTTGCAATTTATAAAAGCAATCCGCATACGATTGGTAGTGCTTCTACTCTGTTTGGGCTGGATCTTCTGGACACCGTAACCATTAATTTTAAATAGATGCTGGTAAGAATAGTAAAAATGGGCTTTGCTCCTGAAAATATTGACACTTTCCTGAATAATTTTGAAGAAAACAAACTGAGGATCCGCGGATTTGAAGGATGTGAATTGCTTGAATTGTACAGGGGAAAAGACAATACCAACCAGTTTTTTACGTATAGTTACTGGCAGAATGAACAAGCGCTGGAAAACTACCGCAATTCGGAATTATTTAAAGGCGTCTGGGCAAAAACCAAAATATTGTTCAACGAAAAACCGGAAGCCTGGAGTGTAGATAAGGAATGGAGCAGCGTATAAAGGTTTAAGGTTTAAGGTTTAAGGTTTAAGGTTTAAGGTTTAAATTGCCTTTTTTGGAGTTAATACACCATAAATAAGGAACTCATTTAAAGAATTTTTCAACAACAAACGCTAAACGAAAAACAACAGACAACTCACAACAGACAACTCAAGAAAAATGTTCGCGATACTAAATAAAGAAATACAATCCTTTTTTTCCTCGCCAATCGGGTACTTAGTGATAGGGATATTTCTGATAGTTTGCGGATTGTTCCTGTTTGTTTTTTCCGGTGAATATAATATCCTGGACAACGGTTTTGCAGATCTGAAGCCGTTCTTTAATCTCGCGCCGTGGATCTTTATTTTTCTTATTCCGGCAATTACCATGAAAAGCTTTTCCGAAGAAAAAAAGCAGGGCACAATGGAATTATTACTGACAAAACCAATCGGATTATGGCAGTTAATTTCAGGGAAATATTTAGGAGCGTTAATATTGGTGATTTTAGCTATTGTACCTTCAATTCTGTATGTCATTACGATATATCAGCTTGGGAATCCTGTAGGAAATCTTGATGTTGGCGCAACTTTGGGATCATATTTCGGACTCATTTTTTTAGGTGGTTGCTACACGGCAATTGGCATTTTTGCTTCCAGCCTTACCAACAATCAGATTGTAGCTTTTATTGTTGCTGTTTTTCTCTGCTTCCTCTGCTATTTCGCGTTTGAAGGTCTTGTGGGTTACGACCTTTTTAGCAGTGCCACTTACGGGCTGGAATATTTGGGGATTAGTTATCATTACCAAAGCATTAGCCGCGGAGTGGTAGACACGCGTGATATTATCTACTTCTTCAGCCTTATCTTTTTATTTCTGAAGCTCACGCAACTTAGTTTAAAATCTATTCAGCAAAAATCCTGATTTTGAAGAAAACCGGCACATATAAATCTCTGGCGATCCTCATAGGAGGCTTAATTCTGCTAAATATCCTGGCTGCCAATTTCTTTACGCGTCTCGATCTTACTCAGGATAATCGCTATACACTTTCTAGTGCATCAAAAAATATAATTGAAGGCGTGGAAAAACCGGTGATTATCGATGTTTTCCTTCAGGGAAATTTTCCACCGGAATTTCGCAGACTGCGAAACGAAACGAGCCAGCTTTTAGAAGAGTTTGCTGCTTATAACTCCAATATTAGAGTCAATTTTATAAACCCAATAGAAGAAGGTCAGGATGCTAATGCCGTGACGCAGAAGTTTCTTCAAATGGGGATGACGCCCGCCAGGGTAAGCGTTCAGGAAAGCGGCAAGACCAGTGAGGAAATTATTTTTCCATGGGCGATCGCCAATTATGAAGATAAAACGGTGAAAATTCCGTTACTTAAAAATACACTTGGCGCTACAGACGAGGATCGCGTGACCAACAGCGTGCAGCAACTGGAATATGCTTTTGCAGATGGTCTCGATAAACTTATCTACCCAAAGGAAAAGAAGATTGCGGTAATGCGCGGAAACGGAGAACTTCCCGATGCCAATCTTGCCGACTTTTTGCAAACGCTTCAGGAGTATTACTACATCGCTCCGTTTACATTGGATTCCGCAGCACAAAACCCGAAAAAAACGCTTCAGAATTTAAATGAATATGATCTTATTCTGGAAGCAAAACCAACGCAGCCATTTACAGAAAATGAAAAGTTTGTCCTGGATCAATACACGATGAACGGCGGCAAATCCCTGTGGCTCGTGGAAAGTGTTGCGATGGAAACCGACAGCCTTTTAAACCAATCCGGCACCGCTTATGCCCTGCCACGGGATTTGAATCTTGGCGATCTTTTCTTCTCCTACGGGATCAGGATTAATCCGGTACTTATTAACGATCTTTATTCGGCACCAATTATTCTGGCTTCGGGAAGTGGCAATAACACGAGGTTTAATCCGTATCCATGGTTTTATAGTCCGTTAAGCTCCTCCCCCAACGACCATCCTATTATCAACAATATCGAGGCGGTGAAATTTGAATATGCCAATCAGATCGATACGCTTGCCAACGATGTGGAAAAAACCATACTTTTAAGCAGTTCCCCGCGTACAAAAATAGAAGGAACCCCGCTACAAATAAGCCTGGAAATGGTAAGCCAAAAACCTCAAATATCGACCTATACAGATGGTGAACAACCCCTTGCTGTTTTGCTCGAAGGCGAATTTACTTCAGCATATAAAAACCGGGTAAAACCATTTGATGTTCCAGGTCCTTTAGATAAAAGTAAAGCAACCAAAATGTTGGTAATTTCTGATGGCGATGTGATTAAAAACGACCTGCAGCGCGGTGCTCCGCTGGAATTGGGGTTTGAAAGATACACCGGAAGCACTTACGGAAATAAAGAATTTTTGCTGAATGCCGTAAATTATATGCTGGACGATAATGGCCTTATTGAGATAAGGACCAAGGAAATTAGCATTCCATTTCTGGATCCCGAAAGGACGGCAGAGGAGCGTGAAAAATGGCAGGTGGCAAATCTTGTAATTCCATTGCTTATTTTGGCGATTTTCGCCTTTCTCTTCAATTTTTTCAGGAGACATAAATATGTCAAAAGATCCTGAGCAGGGAATTAAGATTTTCCTGCGGAGTAACATATTAACAAGAAACTTCAGATTAAAATGATCATTGTGCTTTTAATCAACACTTTGCAATAAACAAATTTCATCTTTCTGTTAATAAAAACTGGCGCTGCAACCTTCCTTTTCTGAAGTAATAAAATATATTTGTATTAGATTCAAATTAATCAACAAAGCCGATGAAATTTATTGTATCCAGCAGTTATTTGCTGAAACAGCTACAAATATTGGGTGGTGTAATTAACAATACCAATACATTACCAGTTTTAGATAATTTCCTGTTCGATCTTAAAGAAGACGAATTAACTGTTTCTGCTTCAGATTTGGAGACTACAATGTCTGCAAAACTTAAAGTAGAATCAGACTCTGAAGGAAAAATTGCTGTTCCCGCCAAGTTGCTTTTAGAAACACTAAAAACTTTTCCCGAGCAGCCTTTAACTTTTGTTGCAGAGGATAACAATACCATAGAATTAAGTTCCAATCACGGTAAATATGCGCTGGCATATGCCGATGGTGAAGAATTTCCAAATCCCGTAGAACTGGAAGAGCCAAGCAGCACCGTTATTGAAGGTGATATCCTGGCAACCGCCATTAGCAAAACGATTTTTGCTTCAGGAAACGACGATTTGCGGCCGGTGATGAGTGGTGTTTTCTTTCAGTTTTCAGACGAAGGCCTCACTTTTGTGGCTACCGATGCTCATAAACTGGTAAAATATTCCCGTGAAGACGTTACAGCTTCCCAAGCGGCTGAATTTATAATGCCAAAGAAACCTCTAACTCTTTTAAAAGGAATCCTTGCCGGAAGTGAAAGCGAAGTTCTTATTGAATACAACGAATCCAACGCGAAATTCACTTTTGACGATACACAGCTAATTTGCCGGTTAATCGACGGAAAATATCCTAATTACGAAGCGGTAATTCCGAAAGAAAATCCGAATAAACTTAGCATCCAGAGAAATCAGTTCTTAAGTTCTGTAAGAAGGGTTTCCATTTTCTCAAATAAAACCACGCACCAGGTACGACTTAAAATTGCCGGTGCCGAATTAAATATTTCTGCGGAAGATATTGACTACAGCAACAAAGCTGAAGAACGTTTAACATGTTCTTACCAGGGCGACGATATGCAGATTGGCTTTAACTCCAGGTTCCTTACCGAAATGCTGAATAACTTAAACTCTGATGAAGTACAACTGGAAATGAGCCTTCCAAACCGTGCCGGAATCCTAACGCCAGTTGACGGACTAGATCCCGGAGAAAGAATCACCATGCTGGTAATGCCGGTAATGCTAAATAGCTAATAGACCGCTACGCTGTTGGAAACTAGAGCGCTGGACTGTTAGAAAATAGAGAAAAACCCGATCAAATTTTTTGATCGGGTTTTTTGTGTGGTAGTTCAATCCAGTTAACCTTGTGATTTTCTGCGAAAATCAGCGTGATCTGCGGGAGCGTTTAGAACTGATTAGTGTATCCTTGGCAAAAACTATAGATCGATAATTGGCATTTTTGAGGTATTACTTAAATCAAATAAAACCTCGACAAGCTCCGGGACATAACTTTATTTACTGTGATGAGATGCTGAAACAAGTTCAGCATGACAA
>NZ_JAVRHP010000072.1:0-16301 GCF_031846505.1 Autumnicola edwardsiae | reverse complement strand
AAGCCAAAAATGAATGGTAAAAGTCTTTGAAGTTTGCATAAACTCTCGCTTTAAGTGAATAATCGATTTGTTTACGAAAGTCAAATCGTTGCGAAAGTCAAGTCTATTGAATTACCAATATAGTGAAAATTCTGGTAATAAGTCAGGTAACCGAATAGGTAACCTTTCATTTGATAATAAAGCCAATCTTATGATCTCAATAAAAATGAAAATCCTTGATTTTCATAAGATTAGCTATATTTTGATGTCTATTGACACCGTAATTGTCGGGGTGGCAGGATTCGAACCTGCGGCCTCCTGCTCCCAAAGCAGGCGCGATAACCGGGCTACGCTACACCCCGAGTAAATTTTTAAATCGCGACTCGGCGCGATAACCAAACGGAGTTTATCCTGATCCCGCCAAAGCGAGAGAAGGGCTTACACCCCGAAGGTGATTATAACTTCACAAGAAGTGATTTAGCGGAGAGACCGGGATTCGAACCCGGGCATCCCGAAGGATGACAGCTTAGCAGGCTGCTGCATTACCACTCTGCCACCTCTCCGTTAAAAAATGAACTTTGCAATCGTTTTTGCGGATGCAAATGTAACTTTTACATAGGTACCTTCCAAACCTTTTATTTCTTTTTTCTGAAGGAAGTAAAGCGAATAAGTCCAAAATTTTTTCAAATGCTTTGCCTTCAGAAAATTAAGACGAAAATTATTTTTCATTTATTTTATTTCTCAGCCCCTGATTCCAAAAGCTAATAATATTAACAAAGTTCTAAATCTGGAAAAACCACAAATTTTGCGCAAAGAAAAAGCCACAAAGGATTATAAAATATTATCTTGAAGCCTGTAATCGAAACAAAAGATCAGATTGTTTGCGTTTCTTGTAAACGCATTTTTCACCTGTAGCGAAAACTATGACAGACAACTTACTGGAGGAGCCTATATTAAGTGCTGCGAGAATTATACAGCTTATTCCACAAAAGCCGCCTTTTGTAATGGTGGACAGCCTTTATGAATACAGTCAGCTTACCGGGAAAATGGGATTTACTATTCCAGCCGATAATATACTGGTCGAAAATGGCCATTTTTCTGAACCGGGGGTTATTGAGCATATGGCCCAAAGCATGTCCCTGCACAGAGGCTACAGAGGTTTTCTTGCCGGATTGGAAAAACCCGAAACAGGCTTTATTGGCTCAATAAAATCTGTTGAAGTCTTTACTTTGCCTCAAACCGGCTCCAAACTTACTACTTACGTCAACATTCAACATGAAATTAAAAACGTCACTATGGTTAGCGCCAGGACAGAGGACGAAAATGGTAATCTAATAGCTACATCCGATATGCGGACCGTAACTGTAGTCTAAGATTTTAAAACTGTCTAGCCTTCAGGAATAACATCTTCAAATTCAATATAATCCTATAAATTCTGCTTATTTTAGTTTATTCAATAAAACAACAGGCAAAATGCTTCTAAAAGATTTTTATTCGGTAATTAGTACAAAAAGAAATGAGGGGCAATTTTTTACTGAAATTAAGATCAGGAAAGACCACGATCTTTACAAAGGGCATTTTCCCGATCGGCCTGTTACTCCGGGTGTTATTTTAATGCAGATGTTCAAGGAGGAACTGGAGCGGCAAACGGGCAAAAATTTACAATTTTCAAAAGCAAATAATGTAAAATTTATGGCTGTTGTAGATCCAAATGTTGATGATGTTTTAGTGTTGGAATCTGAAATTGAAGAAACCGCTGAAGCTTTACATTTAAAGGGAGTTGCTAGGCATAATGGTTGTTTGGCATTAAAAATAAATGCCTCCTACAACTGGGTCTAACTTTATATGAAAGTTATCTTCACTTTCTGTTTTTAAATGATATTTTTGCCCTTTTTGTAAAAATTGTGATTTGAGTAATTCGCCTATATACCAGTCCAGGTTCAGCAAATTTAATTGTTGCGTTCTAGTTCCCACCTATAATAATGCTGGGTCTCTCGCCAGCGTTCTCCAGGATCTTTTGCTGTATACAAAGAATATTGTAGTGGTTAACGACGGCTCTACAGATGCCACTAAAGATATCCTGAACGGCTTTTCTAATCTCCATATTTTGAATTTTGAAAAGAATAAAGGGAAAGGCGTTGCTCTTAACCGCGGATTTGAATTTGCTGAGGATCTTGGTTATGACTATGCGATTACTATAGATAGCGATGGCCAGCATTATCCCGACGATCTTGATGTTTTTTTAACCGAAATGGAGAGCAGACAGCCAGGAGATCCGGAACTGCTCCTTGTGGGGGATCGCAACATGGGCCGTGATGGCATCCCGGGAAAGAGCTCAACAGGTAATAAATTCTCTAACTTTTGGTTTCTGGTGGTTACGGGAACCCAGCTAAGCGACACCCAGAGTGGCTACAGGTTATACCCGCTTAAGTTGGTAAACAGTATCCGGTTCTATACCCGAAAGTTTGAATTTGAAATAGAAGTTATAGTCAAATCCGCGTGGAGAAGGGTAGAGGTAAAAAATATTCCAATTAAGGTTTTTTACGAAGAAAACCGGGTAACACATTTCCGTCCTTTCTGGGATATCACACGTATTACGCTGCTTTATATGTGGTTTGTTTTGGTGAGTTTTTTCTATATTCACCCGCGAAACAAGTATCAGGATTTCAAGAAAAAAGGCTTCAAAAGGTTTTGGGAAGAAGATATTATAAAAAGTGAGGAGCCGGCGCACAAAAAAGCTGCGGCCATTGCCTTAGGCGTATTTATTGGTATTTCGCCGTTTTGGGGATTACACACGCTCCTTGTCTTCTCGCTCGCTGCTATTTTTAGGCTCAATAAAGTAATCGCTTTTCTCTTTTCAAATATTAGTATCCCGCCGCTTATTCCGTTTATTATCTACGGAAGTTATCAAATGGGCTCTTTAGTTTCGGGAAATGGTTGGGACTGGAAGCTTAACATGGAGAATTTTGATTCTTCGGCTGAAATTTTTCAGGGTCTCTGGCAGTATATTTTGGGAAGTTTTGCTTTGGCAGGATTAGCAGCGTTGGTAATATGGATAATATTCTATTTCCTTTTTTCTTTTTCTGAACAAAAACAGGTTGTAAAGCATTAGCAACTACTCACTGCCGAAAATTGCCAAAATAGAGCCCTCTCTTTCTGCTGATGTTCTAGAATAAGTTGCTACAGTTTCCGGCACGTTATCACGATTTTTTCATTATTGAGGTTGGTGGTAAAAAATAGGTAATCTTTACCGCCGTCTTTTATCTGAAATTTTTTTCTTATTTCTGAAACCGATTCCGGAAAATTCCTGGTGCTAATATTCGCTTTTTCACCCTTAAACTCTTTCTTTATATTGCGGTTATTAAAAGGTTTAAAATTAGTGATTTGAAATATTCTTCCCGGAAATTCTTTTTCTTCTTCGGAAGTAAATAAATGCGAGTGCTTATGCAGTTTTTTTGTCCCGGTTTGCTGGCCGAGTGTCTCAAATAATCCGCTTTTCATAATAGCGGGATTGGGTTCATAAAGAAATTTTTGCGGTAAGGAATATGCTATTTCTGCCACATATGTTCCTAAAATTCCTTCGAAAGTCTGATTTCCTTTTTTCTGAAAATTTATCGTTTTTACTCTGACTTCAGAATTGGCAATTTTCGTCAATATCCAAAGTAATTCCTTTACTTCGTTCTCTACCGAAACAATATGAATTTCTGAAACATGTTGAAGCTCATCCAGGCCCGCTTTTAAATCCAGAAGGGGAGACGTTTTAATGAGTATACTGTCTGCCCGGGAGAAAAGCAATTCAAGGTTTTCAGGTACATTGGGAGTACAATCCTGAAGCCTGAATACCTTGCCGCCGCGATTATCCCTCCTGGCGGGATCTATAAAAATCCAGTCATATTTACAGGAATTGTTTTCTAAATACGCTAAACCGTCTCTGGTATGAATATGAATATATTCTGCACCCAGTTTTTCGAAATTATGTGCAGCTATTTCAGCTAATTCAGAGTTCATTTCGCAATAAGTTACCTCCTCGAAAATCCTTGAAAAGCAGTAAGCATCCACTCCAAATCCCCCGGTGATATCAATCAAACGTTCTCCTTTGATAATTTCAGCTTTATATTTTGCTGTTTTTTCTGAAGAAGTCTGCTCAAGATTCAACTTTGGCGGAAATAGAATTCCGGAGGTATTATACCAGGTTGGCAGTTTTTTTTCCGAAGTATTTAATCCCTTTATCTGTATCGCAAGCTCCTGAATCGTAATTTCGGGGAACGGACTACCTTTCAGGATTAATTTTGAAAGATCCGCGTTCCGTTTGTCCTGAATGAAATCCTGAACATCCTGGCGTAGTAAATTTTTGTTCAAAACTGGAATTTTAAAGGTCCCGCGTTAATCTCTTTACAATTTTGTATTCGCTTAAAGATTCTTTTGCAATAACTTTTAATGCAGTGTAAAAAGGTACGGCAACCACCATCCCGGTAATTCCAAAAAGTAATCCCGCGATAAGGATAATAAGGAATATTTCTAGTGGATGCGACCGTACACTTGCTCCAAAAATCATGGGTTGTGAAATAAAATTATCAATCAACTGGCAAATGGAGTAGCCTAGCATGACATAAATTAGGCGGGGTAGGATAATCACTGTAAAATCGGCTCCCAGGTTACTTGATATTACGAAAAGGGCCATTAAAATTCCGGCAAATAGAGGCCCTAAATAAGGCACCAGGTTTAAAGTAGCACAAATAAAAGCAATTGCAATGGGGTTCCTGACTTCAAAAACGCTTAACAAAATAGTGTATAAAATAAATAACACACTTACCTGCATAGTAAGCCCAACAAAATAGCGTGACAACAGGATCTTGATCTTGTTAAAAACTCTCTGAAACTTGCCTTCATCTCCCTGATTTGCAAAAACCAGGATACTGTTAATCATTAGCTTACTGTCCTTAAGCAGGAAAAAAGAAATAAAAATAATCGAAAAAAGAGCAATTAGCGTTGCACCCAAAATCCCGAAAACATTATTTAGAAACGTTGGAATTGCGGCAATATCAAAATTTCTTACAAATTCACTTTGCTTAAGTCCTTCTATAATATTTATTTCTTCTACGCCTAGATAGGTGTTAATCTGTGTATTAAGATCGTTTAAATCACTCCGGAAAGCATCCATATCAATTTGCCCCAGGTGCTGACTTTGTTCTATAACAATCGGGACAAAAACGAAAATAATTCCTATAAAGAATGAAAGAACCAGCAGAAGAACAAGTATTACTGCAAGCTGGTTGGGTATTTTTAGTTTCTGCTTTAAAAAGATAACCACCGGCCGGCCAATAAGGGAAATTACACCAGCAATGGCTATATAGACCAACACCGACTGGATTTCATAAAGAAAATACAGTAGTAAGATGATTCCCACCACTATACCGGCAGCACGTAAAATTCCGTAAGAAAATTCCTTTGAGTTCACAGCGTAAATATATTATTTCTAATTTAAAGACGTACGTTTTTTCTGATTTCATATAGGGCAATTGCCGTTGCCTGCGCAACATTCATACTGCTGTTATTTCCAAACATTTCTATATGAATAACTTTTTTACAAAGTGAAAGCACCTCTTCCTGGATGCCATTGGCTTCATTTCCTATTACCAGCGAAATTTTCGAAAGCTCTTTAAAGTCAGCTGATTCTAAAGCAGTGCTTTCGGCGGTTATTTCCAGGGCAAAGGGCGTGTAACCTTGGTCTTTGTATCCTTCCACAGCTTCTTTCGTATGTTCAAAAACTTCAAATATCACATATTCATGCGTATTTCTGGCGGTTCGTTTTAACCTGTTACTGCTAAGATTTGGATAAGTACCACAAAAAACAATTTTTTCTATTCCAAAAGCATCGGCCAGCCTGAAAATACTGCCAATATTTGCTTCGCCCGAAACATTGTCAAGAATAAGGATTATTGGACGTTCTTCTTTTTTAAACCTTGACTGTTCGTGTGAAAGTTGCTTTTTCAATTTTCGAATGCGTATTTTAAGATATTTGCTCCCATGCGGAGTGCTTTAAGGCGCACCTCTTCAGGATCATTATGAATTTCGGGGTTTTCCCAGCCGTCCCCCAGGTCACTTTCAAACGTAAAAAGACAAATTAGCCGTCCATTTTCAAAAAGGCCAAAAGCCTGCGGCGGTTTTTGGTCGTGTTCATGAATTTTGGGCAGGCCATTTGGAAAATTGTAGGAAGTACTGAATATTGGATGATCTGCAGAAAGCTCGGTTAATGCTTTTTCAGGAAAAACCTTCTTCAGTTCTTTTCTAATGTATTCATTCATCCCGTAATTATCATCAATATGAAGAAAACCGCCACTCAAAAGGTAATTTTTCAGGTTTTCTGCTTCGTCATCGCTAAAAAATACATTTCCGTGGCCGGTCATATGAATATAAGGATACTGAAAGATATCTGCGGCACCCGGAGTCACCGTTTCAGGCTTGGGATCTATCGCTGTGTTAATATTGCTATTGCTGAATTGAATAAGATTGGGCAGGGCGGTAGGGTTTGCGTACCAGTCGCCGCCACCGTTATATTTTAAAACTGCAATTTTTTGCGCAACTGAAGACGCACTGCAAAAAATGGCAATTATCAGTACAAATATCTTTTTCATCTTATCAAAATTCGATTAAACGAAATTAAACTGGGGCAGCATTTTAACTCCTGCAAGGTTTTAAAAACCTTGTAGGTTTATTGCTTTTTCATACCTACAAGGTCGAAAAGAGACCTTGCAGGACAACACAATCTCTTAAGCTCATAAATTAAAAAATATTTCCGCTAATATAATGCCGATAACTGGAATTTTAGAGGGGTGTCTAATTTTACAATTTTCGGCATATATTCTAAGCTGAAGTAAAATTATTCCTGATTTGCCAGTGCAAACGTATGGCAGGCGACAATAGCGGCAGTTTCGGTTCTTAAGCGACTGTCCCCAAGGCTCACCGGCTGCCAGTTTTGCTCCAAAGCATTCTGAATTTCTTCGGAAGAAAAATCACCTTCAGGACCAATAAGCATAACAGACGTCGATTTTGCTTTTATCCTGTTTTTCAGCAAAAATCGCTCTTTATCGTCTTCACAATGAGCAATAAACCGTTCTCCTTCAGGATGAGCAGCTAAAAATTCAGAAAAGCTTAAGGGTTCATTCAGTTTCGGCATCCTAAAATGTAGCGACTGCTTCATCGCACTCTGCAATACCCGTTCAAATCGATTCAATTTAACAACTTTACGTTCGCTGTGGTCACAAATAACAGGGGTAATCTCGTGAACTCCAATTTCCGTTGCTTTTTCGAGAAACCACTCAAACCTAACATTCATCTTGGTTGGAGCGACGGCCATGTGGAGATAGTAGGGGGCAGGTTCTTGAGTTTTAACTTCGAGAACTTTGGCCAGGGCCTGATTTCCGGTTTGGATAAGCTCTACTGAAAATAAGAAGCCTTTTCCGTTGGTCACTTCCAGCACATCACCTTCTTTTTTCCGCAGAACTTTAGCGATATGCTTACTTTCATCCTTCGGAAATATAACCTGTGTATCTTTTTCCTGAAGTTTGGGATGATAAAATAACTGCATAAATTAAAATTTATAGCGCGCCTGTGCAGTGATGGAAAAATCTGAAAAGTCTTTCTTTAAAAACTTGTAATGACCTGCAATGGCAATCATCGCGGCATTATCTGTAGTATATTCAAACTTAGGAATAAAAGTGGTCCAGCCATATTTACTTTCGGCTTCCTTTAGGGCATTTCTTATGCCGCTATTAGCCGAAACTCCGCCGCCTATGGCGATTTGCTTTATTCCGGTTTCTTTTACGGCAAGTTTAAGCTTATCCATTAAAATGGCAATTATCGTGCTCTGGATAGAGGCGCAGATGTCTTTCAGGTTTTCTTCTACAAAATCTGGATTTTCCTTTGTTTGCTTCTGAATAAAATACAAAACCGCAGTTTTGAATCCGCTAAAGCTAAAATCGAGTCCGGACACTTTCGGTTTCGGAAATTTAAAAGCTTTGGGGTTTCCTTCCTTAGCATATTTATCAATTAACGGACCGCCGGGATAAGGCAGCCCCATAATTTTTGCACTTTTGTCGAAAGCTTCTCCCACGGCATCGTCTGTTGTAGTTCCAATCACTTCCATTTCAAAATAATCTGAAACTTTTACAATTTGCGTATGGCCACCGCTAATGGTAAGGGCCAAAAATGGAAATTGCGGCTTTTCATAGCCGTCTTCTTCAATAAAATGCGCCAAAATGTGGGCCTGCATGTGGTTAATTTCAATTAACGGAATATCCAGCCCCATTGCCAGCGATTTTGCAAAAGAGGTCCCTACCAACAAGGAACCCATTAATCCCGGACCGCGTGTAAATGCGATTGCAGATAGCGCTTTTTTGTCGATATTTGCCTTTTTAATGGCCTGGTGAATAACAGGAACAATATTTTGCTGATGGGCCCTGGAAGCAAGTTCTGGCACAACACCGCCATATTGCTGATGAACTTCCTGGGTGGCGACAATATTAGAAAGGATCCTGCCGTTACAAAGTACGGCAGCAGCGGTATCGTCACAAGAAGATTCTATAGCGAGTATGTAAATATTTTGTTCTGTCATTGGAGGAAAATGGGCATAGAAGTTGTTAATTTCGTACAAAGTTAAAACATAAAAGCATATCAAAAAATTCTGGAAAATATTAAAAAGGATTGTAGTTGGATTGCTTTTGTTTTTTATCCTTTTATTGATCGTATTTTCCATTCCTGCCGTACAAACTTCTGTAGCCAAGCGCATCACCAGTTCGCTAAGGGAAAATAGCGATATCACTGCCACTATAGACCGGGTGAGCCTTACCTATTTTGGGAATATAAAGATCAACGGGATTTATGTTGAAGACCACCATCTGGACACCTTGTTTACTGCCGGGGAGATTACAACTTCCATCCTTAGCCTGAGAAACCTTATCACTAATCATCCTACTTTCGGGAATACCGTAGTTAAAGACCTAAGGCTTAATATGAAGCGTTACGAGGGTGAAGAAAGGGATAACCTGTCGCTGCTGATTTCGAAACTGAAAAAGGAACCTACGGGAGAACCTTCTACTTTTGAATTAGATGTGGATGATATTCAGATTTTAAACAGCCATTACAGTTACAGGGACGAGAACCTGGACAATCCCAATATCCTTGTCTTTAATGACCTTACAATTTTTGCTGAAGATTTAAATATTAAAGGTGATGTAATTGCTGTAGATATTACCGGATTAACTGCTGAGGAAGGGCGGGGTTTAAGCATTGGTAATTTAAAAACTTCCTTCTATTACAGCTCCTCCCAAATGCAGTTGCAGGAACTGGTTTTAAATACTGCCGAGTCGGAAATTCAGGGAAATCTGGATTTTCAATATACCCGGGAACAATTTTCTAATTTTGTAAATGAGGTGCAGGTTACTGCAGATTTTGCCGAATCTACAGTTTCCAGTAGCGACCTTAAGGTTTTTTATGATGGTTTTGGTACAGACCAGCTACTTTCTTTCAATACTACATTAAAAGGAACCCTTAACAATTTTACTCTTACTAACCTTCAGCTTGAGGGAATGGACAGAAGTGCCATAGATGGTGATTTTGTGGTACAGGGGATTTTTCCGAATGAAACGCAGGAATTTCAGATTAGCGGAGATTTTAGCCAGTTTGCTTCCAATTATTATGATCTCGTGAACTTGCTTCCGCAGGCGCTTCAAGGAAATTTGCCGGAAAATCTCAGGGATTTTGGAAATATCAGGATGAGGGGAAATGGTTTGTTAAGGAAAAATTCCCTGGATGCAGATGTGCTTATAAATACCCAGCTGGGAGACGCTAATGCCGAGTTTGTATTGCGTAATTTCGACAATACCAGCGCAGTAACTTATAGCGGAAATCTTATTATTACCAATTTTAACGTAGGGCGGCTGGTTGACAATCCTTTGCTGGGCAAAACGAGTTTTGATCTGGATGTGGATGGGCAGGGTTTTGACCCCGAAAGTATTAATGCGCAATTACGTGGTGCAATTTCAAAAATTAATTACAACAATTACACTTATAAAGATATAAGAGTGATAGGGAATTTGAGGAACCCGGTTTTTAATGGGAACCTGGTCTCCAATGATCCTAACCTGAATATGGAGTTTAACGGACTTGCAGATATTTCCCAGGACATTAACGTTTACGATTTTGAGGCTTCTGTGGGTTATGCAGATTTAAATGCACTCAATTTTGTTTCCCGCGACAGTATTTCAATATTTAAGGGCGATGTGATCATGAATATGAAGGGCACAACGATAGATAATGCCTTTGGAAGCATTTTGCTGCTCAACACTTCTTACCAAAATCAAAATAACCTGTACTATTTTGAAGATTTCAGCATTGTCTCTTCATTTGAAGGTAATGATCGCACCATTGCCATTAATTCGCCAGATGTAATTAACGGACAGGTGGAAGGTGTTTTTCAATTGCGGGAAGTAGGGGCACTTTTTCAAAATTCATTGGGCAGTATTTACACAAATTATCAGCCAAGGACGATTACTACCAATCAGTACATGGAATTTGATTTTGATATTTCCAGCCAGATTGTGGAAATCTTTTATCCTGAAATTCGGGTGGCACCAAACACCTTTATTCGTGGCAGGGTAGAATCTGACGAATCGGAATTTAAGCTCAACTTCCGTTCTCCCAAGATTGAAGCTTTTGATAATCTCCTGGAAGATATAAACCTTCGGGTAGACAACACAAATCCTATTTATAATACATATTTTGAAGCTGATAGTGTATCGACAGATATTTATAATTTTTCAGAATTCAGCTTTATTAATGTAACGCAGCGGGACACCTTGTTTATACGATCAGAATTCCAGGGCGGTAAAAACAACACCGATGTTTTTAACATTAACCTGTACCACACCATTAATGAAGACAACAAATCTGTAGTGGGGATTCAGCGGTCCGACCTTAATTTTAAGAATAACATGTGGTACATTAACGAAGAGGGGAACAAAAGCAATAAAATTGTTTTTGAGAACAACTTTAGGAATATCACTATAGACTCATTGGTAATGAACCATGCCAACGAGGAAATAAGGCTTAGTGGCATTATGCGCGACAGTACTTACAAAGACTTCAGCATGCAGTTCGATAATGTCGATATTGGTAAAATAACGCCTGTCGTTGATAGTTTGGACCTGCGCGGAAGGTTAAACGGTAGCCTGGATTTACTTCAGGAAGACGGTGCATACTATCCAAATACGTCTTTACTAATAGATTCCCTCAACATTAACGATAATCTCTTAGGCAACCTGATTATAGATGTGGAAGGAAATGAGAACCTTACCAATTACACCATAAACGCCAATCTAAGAAACAAAGACTTTGAATCACTTAATGCAATTGGTAGCATCGATGTTAGTGGCGGCGAACCTGTAATAGACCTCGATGTTGCACTTGAAGATCTAAACATGGCAGCATTTAGTCCTTTGGGAGGAGGAGCCATAAGTGACATTCGGGGAAGGATAACAGGAAATGCCAAAGTTGTGGGAAATTATAAAAATCCTGAATTTTCGGGGCAGCTTTTTCTAAACAATGCGGGATTGAGTATTCCTTACCTCAATGTAGATTTTGATTTTGATCAGCAATCTGTAGTCAACCTCACACAACAGCAGTTTATTTTTGACAATATTGGCCTTACCGACACAAAGTTTGATACCCGCGGTGTCCTGAACGGGAATATTTCCCATAGAAATTTTTCTGAATGGTTTCTGAATTTAGGTGTGACGACAGATAGGTTATTGGTGCTTGATACCGATGCCGCAGAAGATGCACTTTACTACGGAACAGCTTTTATAAGTGGGGATGCTTCTATTGAAGGTCCTACAGACGAATTGTCTATTAATGTAAATGCGACCACAGAACGTGGTACGGTCTTTAAAATTCCTTTAAGTGATACAGAATCTGTTGGGGACAATTCTTATATACATTTTCTAAGTCCTGAAGAAAAGGCAGCAAGACAGGCAGGAAGAGAAGTGATTTTACCTGAAGTAAAAGGCATTGAAATGGTTTTTGATCTGGATGTAACCAACGACGCTGAAGTAGAAGTAGTGGTAGATCAAACCAGCGGAAGTACCTTGCGCGGCCGGGGTGCAGGAAACCTGTTGCTCGAGATCAACACTAATGGAAAGTTCAACATGTGGGGGGACTTTATAGCCTACGAAGGGGTATATAATTTTAAGTATGCGGGACTGGTGCAAAAAGTTTTCAGGGTGCAATCTGGTGGAAGCATAAACTGGAATGGCAATCCTGTACAGGCAGAGCTGGATGTGAGCGCTGTGTACGAACTGGACGCAAACCCTTCGGTTCTCCTGGAGAATCCTTCAGTAAACAGAAAAATTCCGGTACAAGTGATCATCGATCTTCAGGGCCAGTTGGTACAACCAGATATTACATTTGATATTGGATTTCCCAATGCCAGCTCTGTGGTACGTTCAGAATTGGAATATAGGATAGATGATCGTGCGAGCAAAGAATTACAGGCGCTGTTCCTGGTGACACAGGGAGCTTTTTATAGCGAATTTGGATTACGGCAGAATGCGATTACAGGAACCCTTGCAGAAAGAGCTTCCAGTATTGTGAACGATATTTTTGCAGACGAGGATGGGAAATTCCAGGTGGGTGTGAATTATGTGCAGGGGGATCGCACCCCAGATCAACAAACAGTAGATCGTTTTGGCCTTACGCTCTCCACCCAAATTAGTGACAGGGTACTTATAAACGGGCAGGTGGGTGTTCCCATAGGAGGTGTGACAGAATCTTATATAATTGGTGATGTAGAAATAGATTTCCTTCTGAATGAAGACGGAAGTTTGAGGGCAAAAGTGTTTAACAGGGAAAACAATATCCAGTTTATTGGTGAGGAAATTGGGTTTACACAGGGAGTGGGTTTATCATATTCAGTCGATTTTGATACTTTTAAAGAACTAATAAGGAAAATCACTGATGCTGAACTTGCCAAAACAGAGGCACGTAAAGAAGAAGAGGAGGAAGAGAGACAGCAATCTCTTGCCCCAGATTATATAAGTTTTCCTGAAGGTGAGTAGAGAAGATCCATGTTCAGATAAACAGAAACAATAAGGGAGGCTCACACCCAATGGTTAGCCTCCCTCGATTAATTAAGATTGTCTGCTGTTTTTTATATTGCTTTAAGCTCTTTTTGCACCTGAAGCTTCCTAAAGCTAAGATTAAATTCCTTAAGTAGAAAATTGGCACGCTTCCGGGATACTCCCATTCTAAGGAGATGGGTCAGCAAACATTCCTTTATACATGTTTTTACCTCACCCCTGTTAATCTTATGGGACGAAATTCTGGTGAAAACGTTATCGTATTCAGAGAATATTTTTGTTGTTACATCCAAAATAATTTCTTCTTCCAGGTATCTGGCAGAAAAGTAATAGTCGAAGTGAATTTCACTGGCACCTTTAAAAATAGGCTTTGGGCTTTGGGGTATGTAAAGAAACCCCGTGGTTGGTTTGTATAACATAAGACTGAAAGTTATGGTTACATTTCAAGTACGATTAAATATATTGATATTTTTCTGTTTATATATTTTTAATATACCTATTTACAATAGGTTAACAAGAACATTGAAGTACGTAGTAAGAGTAATTTCCCGGAATACTGCGAACATCAGGTTCCCCTTACATGTAGAGGGAATTTTATAAAAAGGGGATAACTATAAAATGTCATCCCCTTGTTGGTCCTTATATCTCCCCAAATATATCAGACCTTATGCTCTAAAATAATTTATACTGTGTTTTCTTGCCAGGAGAAATGGAGTTGCAAAGTGTGCAAGTAAATCTCCGTAAGAGGGATTTGAAATCCCATGGCTGAAAAGAGTTTTTTCAAGATTTTCAAATAGTAATGGTTAATATCTAAATACAAATGAAGGTATTTTTCTACAACTACCGTATCTTAAATAAAATTTTAACTAACACAATAGCAATCACTTACGTCATAATTTTTCTTACATATAGAATTTATTTGTATATCTTTTCCTGCTAAAATCGTGTGAAAAAGTAAAGGCTTTCCTTTATTTCAGGCGTTAAATAAATCTTAAAGAAAATATTATGAAAAGATGAAATGCACCTTTATAAGGAAAATCGGAAGTTGAAAAAAGTTTATTCTTCCGTAGAAATTAATTTTGGTTTGAGTGTATTTTGTAATTAGTTTTACAGCAAATACCTAGTAGACCTCATATTAAGGACAACAATATATATGGGAAAAAAAATTAAGAAAATAGGAGTTTTAACCTCTGGGGGAGATGCTCCCGGAATGAAT
The DNA here is from genome assembly GCF_031846505.1 of Autumnicola edwardsiae. NCBI lineage: Bacteria > Pseudomonadati > Bacteroidota > Flavobacteriia > Flavobacteriales > Flavobacteriaceae > Autumnicola > Autumnicola edwardsiae. The sequence goes on along the minus strand of NZ_JAVRHP010000072.1, from coordinate 1,973 downwards.
GCCGCAATAAGGGCGGTGGTAAGGGCCTGTGCCTATTATCATACGGAATGTGTGGGATTTTACCGCGGATACCAGGGAATGATTGAAGGTGACTTTGTTGCACTGAATGCACGGAGTGTCCGGAATATTCTTCCGTACGGTGGTACTATTCTACAATCTGCACGTTCTAAAGAATTTATGACTAAAGAAGGTCGTGCTAAAGCAGCAGCCAAACTAAAAGATGCAGAAGTAGATGCTATGGTACTTATAGGAGGTGACGGTACCTTTCGTGGAGGTCTGGCACTAAGCGAGGAATATGGAATCCCTTGCATTGGCGTTCCCGGGACGATCGATAATGATATCTCCGGCACCAATTTCACCATAGGTTACGATACTGCACTAAATACTGTAGTGGAAGCAATTGATAAAATAAGGGACACCGCAAGTTCTCATAACCGTTTGTTTTTTGTTGAAGTAATGGGCCGGGATGCCGGTTTTATAGCTTTAAACAGTGGTATTGGTGCCGGTGCAGAAGAAATTCTTATTCCCGAAGAAGATTTAGGTCTTGAACGGCTGCTGGATTCGTTAGAGCGGAGTAGACGATCTGGAAAAACCTCGAGTATTGTTGTAGTTTCTGAAGGGGATAAGATCGGGAAAAATGTTTTTGAACTTGCGGAGTACGTAAAGGAAAATCTGCCATACTACGATGCAAAAGTCACGGTGCTGGGTCATATCCAGAGAGGAGGTAGTCCCACTTGTTTTGACAGGGTGCTGGCCAGCCGACTTTGTGTAAAAGCTGTTGAACTGCTTATGGACGGCAAACGCGATGTGATGGTAGGGATAATGAATAACGATATTGCATACACCAGCATATGCAAAGCCCTGAAGACCGAGCATACCGTTAATAAAGATCTACTAAGAATTTCTGATATTTTATCTACCTGATCGATGAGAACAATAGCAATTATTGCCCATAATGGGAAAAAAGCTGAAATGGTTCAGTTCTTAAACAACCATAGAGAAACTTTACAATCAAAGGAGATTAACCTGATTGCTACGGGAACCACAGGAGCAAAAACAGAAGTTGCCGGTTTTAAGGTTGAAAAGTTACTATCCGGACCTCTTGGGGGAGATGCCCAAATTGCGGCCCGCATTGCAGAAGGCTTAATAGATATGGTGATATTCTTCAGGGATCCTTTGGATAAACATCCGCATGAACCAGACATTTTTATGTTAATGCGATTATGCGATGTACATGATGTGCCGCTGGCAACCAATCCTGCCACTGCCCGTTTACTCATCCAGGGTATTTAGTTTTTAGTACAAAATTAGATATCCATACGCTACTTCTGTTTCCGGAAACCATGTTACTTGCCGTTTCTAGAAGGTGGAATGAAAGTGTTTTAGATAATCATTGTGGCGCAACAAACCTTGAGGTCAGATGAAATCCCAGCAGAAATTTCGGGATAAAGTAGATCGAAAATCTCTTTAGCTCTTCACAGCTATTGCACTAATTTCCACATTTACAAACTTCGGAAGATTCGCAACCTCTACAGTTTCTCTTGCCGGTGCGGTTTCAGCATCAAAGTAAGTTCCGTAGATTTCGTTTATTTTAGAGAAGTTGTTCATATCACTAATGAAAATTGACGTTTTAATGACATCATTAAAAGTAAGTCCTGCTTCAGTAAGTATTGCTTTTAGATTCTCCATCACCAGCTTTGTTTCTTCAGCAAGGTTGCCCGTTTCGAGTTCACCGGATTTAGGGTTTATGGCGATTTGTCCCGAAATAAATAACATATTCCCGCTTAAAACAGCCTGGTTGTAAGGTCCTATTGGAGCCGGGGCGTTGTCTGTTTTTATTATTTTTTTCATAACTGATTATATGATTTTATTAGTTTATTTTTTCTTTACGCCTTAAGCTTTAGGTCAAAACAGTGATTTTTCATTTTTTCACAACCCACTATTCATTTAAAAGAAATTTCCCGCAGAGTCCG
>NZ_JAVRHP010000071.1:0-16571 GCF_031846505.1 Autumnicola edwardsiae | reverse complement strand
ATTGTGCTCTAAATGCGTTTATTTTTGCATTGAATGACTCGGCGGAAGCATTGGTGCTACGATTTTTAAAGTAACTGAGCATAAACCTGTAGTTTAGTAGATCACGACTAAATGGTGATATCTATTCTATTATTTCTCCTGCAAATCAGCTTCTCAACTATTTCCTAAAAAATCGCTAAAGCTCAAATTAATATACTTATCTAAAAAATTTGTGCTAAATTCAGCAAGGAAACGAACTCTGATGAGGTTGAATCTAAACAGGGTATCTTGAATAGATAAACCAGCGTTTCTATTTTTTTAAGGGAAGCCTTATTATTCTCAAAAATAAATTTGGCAAGAATTAACCTTTCCCAGTAAAAACAGACCAGGTATGGATAAAAAAATAAAAAAGGAAATAAAAGGTTCAGCAGAAATTGAGCAGCAATTATCTGGCGACGAAAAAGCACTGCTGGACGAATTGGGCATCTTTGGAGAATCACGTCGTAAATTTTTAGGTCAAACTTCTGCCGTAGGTTTAAGTTTAATGGCTAGTCAATTTTTTTCTGTAGAAAGTATGTTTGCTTCAGAGACTCCCAATACTATGGAAGTACCATTAAAATTAATTAATCCAATGGACGTTTCCTTCACGATTAATGGTGAAGTAGAAAGTCTCACAATAGATTCCAGAATGACTTTGTTGGATGCCTTACGGGAACGATTGCAATTAACCGGCTCTAAAAAAGGATGTGACCATGGCCAATGTGGTGCCTGCACATTAATGATAGATGGAGATCGCGTTTTATCCTGCCTAACACTAGCCGCCACTTGTGAAGGTAAAGAAGTAACCAGTGTAGAAGGATTGGCTAAGGGTACTAAACTGCATCCGCTACAAGATGCTTTTGTGGAACATGATGGTTTTCAATGTGGTTACTGTACCCCGGGTCAAATTTGTTCTTCAGTAGCTTTAATGGAAGAAGCTAAGAACGGCGACGCCAGTTATGTGACCCAGGATATTCGAAATATCTCCAAAAATATTAAGCTTTCAGATGAAGAAATTCGGGAAAGAATGTCGGGCAATATTTGCCGTTGTGGAGCTTATCCCAATATTTTGGCTGCGATAAAAGAAGTACATACGGGAAAAGACACCTCTGTTAACTGGCAGGAATTAGAATAAATTTAAAGCACTAAAAGATGAGACCGTTCAAATATTCAAGAACAGAAAGCAGTACCGAAGCAGTTAGCCAGGCAACAGCAAATAAAAATGCGAAATACTTAGCGGGTGGCACTAATTTAATCGATTTGATGAAAGAGGATGTAGAGAGGCCTGATGAATTAATAGATGTTACCCGTCTGGAATTAAGTGAGATATTAGAAATAACTGAAGGGGAAAATAGGGGCGGAGTTTCATTAGGTGCAATGGCTAAAAATACCGAAACCGCCAACCACCCGTTAATAAGAATGAATTATCCTGTATTATCTCTTGCTATTTTGGCCGGGGCTTCCGGTCAAATTAGAAATATGGCTACTAATGGAGGCAATCCCAATCAGCGAACCCGCTGTGCATACTTTTATGATACCGCTATGCCTTGTAACAAAAGGGAACCGGGGACTGGCTGTGGAGCACTGGAAGGGCAAAACCATTTGCACGCTATTTTTGGATGGTCTGAAAATTGCGTTGCGGTGCATCCATCAGATATGTGTATCGCTTTGGCTGCTCTGGACGCCACCGTCAAAGTTGAAGGTGCTAATGGAGAAATGCGCTCGATACCTTTTACAGATTATCACAGATTACCGGGGGATATGCCGGAGAAGGACAATAACCTGGAACATGGCGAATTGATAACGGCTATTGAAATTCCTAAAAATAACTTTGCCGCAAATAGTTACTACTTAAAAGTTAGAGATCGTTCAAGTTATGCTTTTGCACTTATATCTGTAGCCGCGGGACTGGAACTTACTGGGAATACGATAAATCTTGCCAGAATCGCTATGGGTGGTGTAGCACATAAACCCTGGAGAGCCTTGGAAGCTGAAGAATTCTTAAAAGGAAAAGAAGCAACTCAGGCCAATTTTGAAGCTGCTGCAGCTGCTGAAATGAAAAATGCCAGAACTTTAGAACATAATAAGTTTAAAGTAGAACTGGGAGCACGTGCCATAGTGAGAGCTTTAAATCTGGCGAAAACAGGGGAAAAAGTATAACTTCAGAGAAAAATAAAAACCTTGGAAGCGAATTAAATAAAATATGAAAGCTCTTTAGCTAAATAATTTGAAAATGGGTGATATAAAGAAAAAATTAGGTGCACCAGAAAGCCGTATTGAAGGTTATTTGAAAGTAACCGGAAAAGCCAAATATGCCGCTGAATTTCCGATTCCAAATGTGTTGTATGGCTTTCCGGTGCAGAGTACCATCGCGTCTGGAGAAATTGAAAGTATAGATGCAAGTAAAGCTGAAGCTACTGAAGGAGTAGTGAAAGTAATCACCCATAAGAATGTAGAAAATGCGGTAGATTCTATGCCAGAACTTACTCCCGGCAACAGAATGACCAGGGCAAGGCCTGTGCTAAATAGTACCAAAATTCTTAGTTACGGCCAGTATATAGCGATGGTGGTTGCTGAAACTTATGAGCAGGCTAGATATGCTGCCCGTTTGGTGGAAGTAAAGTATACTAAAAAAGATCCTGTGATTGGCTTTGACGAAAATGTGGATAAAGCCTATAAGCCTGAAAATGCTAATGGATCTGAAACCGACACCAGCAGGGGGAACATGGAAGAAGGCTTTAAAAATGCATCGGCAACTATAGATGTAACTTACGAAACTCCTATTGAAGTACATAATCCCATGGAGCCCCATGCAACTATTGCAGTTTTTAAAAATGGGAGTCTTACCGTATATGATGCCACGCAAATGTTGGGGCCAACAAAAACCGCAATTTCAAATACATTTAAAATTCCAGAAGATAAAGTTAGAGTGCTTTCCCCATATATTGGCGGGGGCTTCGGTTCCAAACTAAGGGCCTGGGAACATGTAATGCTTACTATAATGGCTGCAAAGATGTTGGATAAACCTGTAAAAACGGTAATCACACGTCAAATGATGCAAACTAATGTGGGATTACGCCAGTTAAACAGACAAAAAGTGAAAGCCGGAGCAGATACCAACGGAAAGCTTACCGCTTTTGCTCATGAAATTTTTACCCATACTGCCGAAGATGAGGTTTTTGTGGAGCAGAGCGGATTTATTACCAGGGTTACCTACGCCGTTCCCAATCAACTAGTGACCCATCGCGTATTCGATTCAAATATACAGGTTCCTACGTGGACGCGGGCTCCCGGGGAAACTCCGGGTAGTTTTGCTTTAGAATCTGCTATGGATGAATTGGCTGTCAAGTTGGAAATGGATCCTATTGAATTCCGTATAAAAAATGAAACTAAGGTAAATCCTCAAAATGGTAAACCCTGGTCCAGTAGATCGCTTGTTGAAAGTATGAAAACCGGTGCCGAAATATTTGGTTGGGAGAAGCGAAAAAGTGAGCCACGAAGCACTAAGAAGGATAATTGGCTAATAGGCTATGGGATGGCAGGAGCATCACGGAGTGCACCTTACCAGGAAACATCATCTCGCCTAAAGCTCAAAAATACTGAAAATGGCCTGGAAGCTGTAATAGAAATGGCCGCGACAGATATTGGAACTGGTACTTACACTATTATTGCTCAAACCGCCGCTAGTAGTTTAGGCCTGCCGGTAGACGATATAGAGGTTCATATTGGCGATTCCGATTTACCACCAACTCCCGGCTCCGGAGGTTCCTGGGGAGCCGGGAGTTACACCAGCGCTGTAGATGCAGTATGTGAAAAGGCTAAAAAAGAACTTAGGGATAAAATAGAAGGAAACACTTCAGAAAATATGGAAATTGGTGCTTTAATGCAAGCCGCCAATGTAGATGAATTTCAAACTGAAGCTACCGAAGGTCCTTCAGAAAACTTCAACGATTATGCCCATTCTAGTTATGGAGCTCATTTTGCTGAAGTTTGGGTAGATGAAAGTCTAGGTGTTGTTAGAGTTAACCGGATTGTTTCCACAGCAGCCGTAGGTACTGTTTTAAATCAAAAGACTGCGAGATCTCAAGTGCTGGGAGGCATTGTTTGGGGAATAGGGCAGGCTTTGACCGAAGAGACCACGCTCGATAAACGATATGGAAGTTATGTTACCCGGACTTTAGCAGACTATCATGTGCCGGTAAACCTTGATGTGGGGGATATTGAAGTACACTTTATACCGGAAGAGGACAAGAACATCAATCGTCTGGGGGTGAAGGGAATTGGAGAGCTTGGTATTACCAGTGTAGCCGCAGCAATTGCTAATGCCATTTATAATGCTACGGGTAAAAGAATGAGAACATTACCCATCACACCGGCAAAACTGGTTTGAGGCTTAATGGTAAATTTTTTAATTCAAAACTGGCGCGATGTAAAGCTTTTATGGAATAATGACCAAAAATGGATCAATCCATACAGGAAAAACTTTATATTTTTCACTCCTCTAAACCTAAACATAAGCTATGTAGGTTATAGAAGCATCAAAAAAAACCTCCTGAAAAAGGAGGCATGTTTTTCTTTTAGAAGAGCACGTATTCCGGACTCACCTTAAAGGAAATTTACTTTTTTGATTCTGCAATAGAAACCTTACGAAACTCTTTTAGAAGCTTTTCCAATTCTAAAGAGGCTTTTCTCGCTCTTGTTCCGGCGCTTTTATTACCATCCTCCAGTTGTGTAGTAGCATCTGTTTTAAAAGATTCAAAAGTAGCCTGAATGTTTTCAATAAGATCTTTCATAATAATATTTTAGATTAAGGCACGAAAATAAAAGAATAAAAGGTATCAGCCTTAATATTTCAGCTTTTTCTGATGATTATATCAACATCTATAAAATAAAGAGAGCGGGTAATTTAAGTCGGGCATTAATACGAATGCTTTTCTGAAAGTTATTAGGAGAGGAAGGATTTATTTGTTGCTTTATTTTTTACAAAAAGATAATTTCCACTTCTTGTACGATAAAAAATCTAAAAGATTGGGTGTGATAAAGAAAAAGATAAGAAATTAGTTGCTTAGGATTTCACGTAAAACTAAACTAACTAAAAGATGCAAAAGAATTCACACAATGATCAGGATGAAGCCATTTCTTTTCAAAAAAAAGTCTGGATTGTTGTTGGAGTTTTAACTTTCACGACGTTACTTATTTTATTAATAATAGAAGCTGCAAATGCTCTTTTGTTAATCTTTGCAGGAACACTAATTGCAATATTTTTTACAGGTATAAGCTCATTTATTGAGAAAAAGACGGGCTGGAAGAGGTGGTTGTGCAAAACTATTTCCATAGTTGCTACCTTTTTAATAGTTGGATTATTTTTCTGGCTAATAGGAGCTAAAATTCAGTCTCAAATATCTGTTCTTAGTGAAACTATTCCATCAACTTTTCAAAACCTTAAAGAACAGCTTAATAATAGCAAAGTAGGGCAGGAAGTTGTGGAAAGACTTACTTCAGAAGAATCTATTAAAAAAGCAGAAGCTTTTGGAGGAAGGTTTTTCCAATCTACGTTTGGAGTTTTTGGTGACATTTATGTTGTACTCTTTATTGGAATTTTCTTTACTGTTTCCCCAGATCTTTATGCGCGCGGGGTTGTTCAGCTTTTTCCTCCTAGAAAACAAAGAAAGGTTGAAAATGTCTTGAGTAACCTTAAAAAGCAGTTAAGGAAATGGCTTAAGGGAAAGTTGTTATCCATGTTTGTAGTTTTTGCTTTCACCGCAATTGGGCTCGCAATACTTGGAATAGACTTATGGCTGGTGCTATCTCTCTTAGCAGGACTTCTAAGTTTTATTCCCAATTTCGGGCCTTTAATAGCTTTAATTCCTGCAATACTTATTGGGCTTTTAGACGGACCCAAGACCGCGCTTATTATTTTGGCAATTTACGTATTCGTTCAATTTCTCGAAAGCAATTTCATTACACCAATGGTTCAAAAAAAGCTTGTTCAGATGCCTCCCGCACTTATTCTTATAGCACAACTTTTTATGGGCGCCCTTACCGGGGGATGGGGTTTAATTCTGGCCACTCCAATTACGGTTATGGCAATAGTTTTAGTTCAGGATTTGTATCTAAAGGAACGGGAATCCCGGTAAATTAAGAATTCGTGACATCTATTGGCAAAGTATTAAATGCTGCTGGTGTATAAAGATTCAGTGAGTAAGTTGGATTTTAAAAGAAGTGCAGAGAAGGACTGAAGTACGAAAATTGACGTTTTTATCGTCGCTATCTTTGCAGACGTATTGTGTGCGGGTGTGTCAAAGTTTTAGGTTTTTTCGTTGATTTTGTATGAAATGCTGGTTTACGATCACAGCTAGAGCTGCACGACCTGGAATTATGTTCACTAACAAATCCCGTGGCAGCAGAGCATATAAGGGGATTGTCGAGAAAATTATCAGATTTTGATAAAAGCGAAGGGTTTTTATGTATCCAGGCAATGGGATAGTTATTCTTCAAGGAGTGGTAGGTTTGTAGAATACTTCTGTAGTTGTTAAAAACCGGCCCAAGGGAAGAGCTTATCGACCCTACTCAATTCACTTTTCCCAGATGCCGGCATTCATCTTCCATTTTCTTTTTCATTTCAAAAATAACTTTTCTGTTTAAGAAAAAAATACGGTTTTCCGTACTCTAAGAATTTTACGTCAGATATTATCTATTTGTTTCATTGTCGCTTCCTGAATTAAATTTCTGGCAAAACTTAAGGAGGAAAGTACTGGGAAAATCTCATGCATAACAAATGGAAAAATAAAATAATTATTGGATTATCAAATAGTTATGTGCAATAAAACGAATCTCATATATGATTTACTTGAACTATAGTCTTTCCTGAAGCACTTCGTAACAAAAATTATACAGTAATTATAATTAACCTGTTGATAATATCTTCGCACACTCACAAAATGATCCCTATCCCAAAATTTAAGTGAGAGGTATATTCTTTGGTATTCAGCGGGGTTTTACTATCAAAGTAGTAGTTGTAAATGGTGAAAACTTTTAACCAGCTGGACAGGGGGATGTCCAGACGAAATTGCTCCAGGATCCTGTAGTCGTTCAAATCCCTGTAAAGCGGTTGGTAATAAACGGTATTGGCAACAGAAAATTTCTCCGACTTTGCAGAATATGATAAAGTAAGGTATGTACTGTTCCGGTGATTATATCTGGTAGTTTCTGCCCTGTCACTGGATTCCATTTCATACATATAGCTATTGCCTGCATAACCTGTAAAGCGTGACCTGTCCATCCACTTAACCCGCAGCCCGGCACCAATCAGGTTACGCTGTTCTACGATTAAAAGTTGGTTATACTGTCCTTGAATAAAAGTTTCCAATCGCAATAACTGGTTGAACTTATAATTAAACCTGGCGTGTAGAAACCAAACATTCTGCAGGTTTTCTTCTTCGGAATCTATGAACTTATAGTTTCCCAGAAGGAAAAGGATCTTCCTAAGGTCCTTTGATTTCAGTTGTGCGGTAAGGGCAGCATCTATCTGGTTCACCTGGGTGCCGTCATTGTTGTTGTGGTTGAAGGAAAAATCGGCATTTAGTGCAAATCTCACAGAATCGGTCTGCATGCGTTTGGATTCAATATTCACCAGTTGGGCAGAAAGAAGACCCGGAGTCAGGCAAATTAGGCTTAAAAGAAGAATTCTAATCATAACGTGGAATGAAATCCAAATTTAAAAACATCTGTTTTAAATATAGTGTTAAGATGTAAATAACATTCCTATTCACGGGACTGCTCGTTCAAATTTAAAATCTTAATTGTTAATCCTTCTGAATTTATCTGAACCTTTTTTCAGAATAATGTGCCGATAATTGCCAAAAAAAGATGTGCGCTACATTAAAGCAATAAGATGAAAATTTAAACCGGAAAGAAACCAAACGTTGCTGTTGGAAAAATTTACAAACTCATTAACCATGTATTAACGCTATTTAGAACGTATTTGCTTTAACTTCATTTTCTGAATCAGTAAAAACAGACTCAATGAGAAAAATATTATTCTTCTTTACCATTTTATTCACGGCATCTTTTTATGCTCAGGAAAAAGGTAATATCATTTCCGAAGAAAAAGTAGGGCACATCTACAAACCGGAGAAAATGGAAGCTACGGCTTCGCGCATTAGCTCCCTCTCCAAACCCGAAGGTTTCAAGATCACAAAATTTGCGGAAGGTTTGGGGAAACCTAGAATGATGGCAGTTAGTGAAAATGGCAATGTTTACGTTACCCGAAGAGAAGGTGATGTGGTAATGCTTAAGGATAATAATAACGACGGAAAGTCGGATGCACAGGAAACAGTCGTAACGAAAAAAGGAGCTCATGGAGTTGCAATAAAGGACAACATGTTTTATCTTATCACTGTAAACGATGTTTTTAAGGCTGAAATAAATAATGATGGTTCTATAGGCGAACTGGAAAAATTTGTGGAGAACCTGCCAGATGGTGGGCAGCATCCTAACCGTACTATTGAATTTGCACCAAACGGAGATTTATTTATATCTGTAGGAAGTACCTGTAACGCCTGTGAGGAAACCCGGGAGGAAAATGCCACCATGCTTCGGGTTGATCCTGAAACCGGTGAAAGAACAATTTTTGCGAAGGGCCTGCGGAATACCATAGGCTTTGCCTGGCATCCGGAAACTGGGGAGCTTTACGGAATGGATCACGGTATAGACTGGCTTGGTGATGATGATCAAAAAGAAGAGTTGAATAAGATTGAAGAAGGCGGTAACTATGGATGGCCATACGTTTATAACAACGGGGAAGCCAACAAGGCAGATGAGCCACCAAAAGATCAGACTTGGGAAGAGTATGCCGAAAAGACAATTTTTCCAGAAATTTCGTTTACAGCACATAGCGCACCAATGGATCTCATTTTCTACAGAGGAGACATGTTTCCTTCAGAATACAGGAATAAGGCTTTAGTGACTTTTCATGGCTCATGGAATCGTAAACCGGCTTCGGGATATAAATTAATGACCGTTGACTTTGATAATGAAAAAGCATCAAAGTCTGAAGATTTTATTACCGGTTTTCTAAGTGAAGATGGCACCTCCCGGTTTGGGCGTCCTGTGGGACTGGTTGAGCTTCAGGATGGATCGGTTTTATTTTCTGATGATCAAAACGGTATTATTTACAGGATTTCATATGAGCAATAATATGTTGTCCAAATTCATAAAATTGAGCTAAAGGGCTTTGAAGAGAACTTCCTTTCCATCAATTTTGTCTGCTGTCTCAAATTCTAAGATCGCCTTTGTTTATGGAAATCTTTTTACAGCCCGATACCTGGATTGCGTTGGTAACACTCACATTTCTTGAAATTGTTCTTGGGATCGATAATATTATTTTTATTTCCCTGGTGGCAGGAAGATTGCCAGAACATCAGCAGAAAAGGGCCAGGTTGGGAGGCTTATCCCTTGCACTTATTACCCGTATCCTATTGCTCTTAAGCATTACCTGGATAATTGGTTTAACAGAACCTGTGCTTACTATGTGGGGCTTTGAACTTAGCTGGAGGGATATTATCCTTGTGGCCGGGGGAATTTTTCTTCTGATAAAGAGTACATTGGAAATCCATCACAAAGTAGAAGGTCAGGAAGAAGGAGATCAGTCAGTCACCAAAGTTAGTTCCTTTTCTTCAGCAATTGTACAAATTGTACTTTTGGATATGGTGTTTTCTTTCGATTCCATTCTCACCGCAGTGGGTCTTACTGAAGAAATAATTCTCATGATAATAGCAGTGGTGATTGCTATAATTGTAATGATGATATTTGCAAAACCAGTTGGTGAATTTGTAAATAACCATCCTACTATTCAAATTCTCGCTTTATCGTTTTTGATCCTCATTGGGGTGATGCTTATTGTAGAAGGAGCTCATTACCACGTGCCTAAAGGATACATATATTTTGCAGTTTTCTTCTCGCTGGCCATAGAAATGCTGAACATGAGATACAGGAAGAAAGGTGCTCAAAGCGAAGCTTCAGAGCCTTAAAATATTTAGCGTTATTATGCGGTGCCTTAAAAAGGTAAATATTAAAAAATGGCAATTATCGGCATTTATTGTGGTAAACATCAATCCATTACCTCATAAAGAATAGGTTTAAAGCTTCCGTTGTTGCTGTCTTCGGCAGAGCATGCAGTAAGTGCAACGATAAGGTCCATTTTAGCTTCGAAAAGCACAAAATCACCGGGTTTACTTAAAGGGGGATCTACGCTTAACTTTCCGTTCTTGTCAAATTGCACATTCATAAAAATATTGAAGGCGGTAGGAATGTCATCTGGCGCGATATCATACTGGCTAAGGTTGGTATACAGATTTTCGAAGCAGCTGGGATGATAATGGGGATTATTGTACATGATCTGGAAAGTTTCAGGGCTGCAGGGAGCCAGTAAAAAGTCATTTCTGCCGTTGGTATCTTCCAGGATCTCCATCATTTTGCGGCTGCGGTTGCTCCACAGGAAATTTCCGCGGGAAATAAGGATACTTTCTTCAAAATCGAGCGTTTTTCCGCTGGAAATCTTTTCGCGTGTATCTTCGGCATTAAATAATACCATATCGCTTACCTGCTGGCCCTCGGGATCTGTAACTTTTAGTCGCTGTCCTTTTTTTATACGGAAAGCTGCGCCGGTTTGCTTCTTAATTATATTAGTCATTGGCTTTTTTATTTTTTTCTTTCAGCATGGTGCTGAAGGTTTCTTTTGCTGATTTAAGTGTAGTTGCTTTTTTGGCAATTTTCGACCATGGGTCTTCTTTCCTGGCCAGTCTTTTAAAGATATTCTTTAAATTATATTTTTGAGCTGAATCCAAAGAATTAAGTTCGTCCCAGTCTATGGGAGTCGCAATGGGAGCGCCTTGTAATGGCCGCACCGCATAGGGAGCAACTGTGGTTTGCCCAAGGCCATTTCGTGCCACATCCAGGAATAATTTATTCTCTCGTTTGTTCTTTCTCGTGGCGGTGGTATAATCTTTTGGAAATTTATCTTCCAGGTATTTCGCTATTTCCCAGGCAAAATCTCTTACTTCATCAAAATTCTCTTCAGGTTTTAGCGGAACAACCATGTGCAATCCCCTGGATCCGGTGGTCATTAGAAAAACCGGAAGTTTTAGTTGCTCCTCAAGCAGTTCTCTTATTCTCTTAGCTGCGGTTTTAACTTCTGAAAAGTCATCCCGGGAAGGATCAAGATCAAAGATCATCCTGTCGGGATAATCGGGTTTGTCTTTTTTGCTCAGCCAGATGTGCGGAGTAATGCATGCCTGGTTGGCAAGATAAACCAGTGTGGAGGCATTATTGCAGATTACATAATTGGTGGTTCCGCCTTCCTGCTTTGGTATTTCTACAGTTTCTATCCATTCGGGAAAATAATCTGGTGCATCCTTTTGAAAGAATTTTTTGTCCTCAATACCATTGGGGAATCTTAGCATTGTAACAGGGCGATCCTTGAGATGAGGTAACATGACTTCCGAATTTTTCTCGTAATAGTCTATTATTTCGCCTTTTGTATATTCTGATTTTGGATAATATATTTTGTCCCGATTGCTAAGCTCAAATTCGTGGGCTCCTTTATAAATTTCTTCAGCCATTTTTTTCAGCATCTTTACGGATTTCTTCCATCCTTCTTCCGGTAAGGACAGAACTATTCTCTGTGCTAGTGGGATTTCTACGTGCGTCTGCATCATCATCTGCCACCTTCTTCAGCAGCCAGTTCTCAGTTTTACCTTTCTTGATCCTGATAAGCGAATAAGCGCCTTTCAGTTTCTTACCTTCAAGGATAAAAGTTGCGCGGCCATTTTTCAGTTGTTTTTCTATGGAAATGGGTTTTCCTTCTTTATCTGTTTTCTCGGTTCTGTAGGTGCCGGCATCCCAAACCATAACTGTGCCGCCGCCGTATTGATTTTCGGGAATCACACCTTCAAAATCTGCATATTCCAACGGATGATCTTCAGTCTGTATAGCCAGTCTTTTCTCATCGGGATCGGTAGACGGGCCTTTTGGTACAGCCCAGCTTTTTAAAACTCCACTTACCAATAACCGGAAATCGTAGTGTAAATTGGTGGCATCATGCTTCTGGATGACGAAAATTGGCTTTTTTTCGCCTTCTTCAGAATTTTCGCTTCCAAAGGGTTCTGAAGAAATATCAAAATCCCGCTTTTCACGATATTTTTCGAGAAGTCCTTTTTCTGCCATGGTCAGGTTTTTTACTTAGTGCATTTTATTCTCTTTTTCAATATCTTTTTTCAGCTGAAGGCTTACAGGGTTTCCGCTTTCCTGCAGGTGTTTAGTAACAGATTTGAGGTCATCTTTTTCAGAACCCTGGTGGAGTTTGGCGATAGCTTCAATTTTTACCGGTTCACACCAGAAACCCGTGATCAAAGGCAAATGATCCTGGAGCATTTTTTTTGGTAGATCCTTATAAAATATAGGATTAGCCTGGTCTTTTTCAAAATGAGCGATCAGTTTTTCCAAAGATTCTTCCAGTTCTTGATTGGTTTGAATTTTTAGGTTAACGTTTATGTGAACTGCAGAATAATCCCAGGTACTGATATCTGTTTCTTTATACCAGGAAGAAGAAACGTACGCATGTGCTCCCTGGAAAATTAATAAAGCTTCTGCACCATCCTTTAAATATTGATATTGCTCGCTATTATAGGCAATATGAGCAAAAAGTACAAAGTCATCTTCATTACCTTCAGCAAGAACAGGAATATGAGTGGCTAGTAATCTGTCGCCATTCAGAATAAAAGTAGCAAAAGGATGCGCTTTTATAAATTCAAAGATAAACTTCTTGTCCCGCTTTTTATAACTGTCCCGCTGGTACATGTTTTACATTTTGCCGTTAAGAAACGGACATTTCCATTCTTCTCCAACCTTTCTTCCACTATATTGCCTGGCCTCGCTGTTTACACCAAAATCACGAAGCATTGGATTGATACTTCCCTGCAGTTCGCTGTCACGTTCCCTAATTTTATTCCTTACCGTATGATAGGTTCCCATTTCACGGAGTTTTTCAAACTGCCAGTGTAAATTAAAAGCTATTGCCGGGTAAGGGGTTTGTCTCGCCATCCTGGAACTGTTTGGGTGAAGTCCCACAATATAAAATGCCCTTCCTCCAAGGCTAAAGCTAAAGTTTCCATTCTCTGGGTCGTCACTTACGTTTTTATCCCAGGGGGTGTCGTCTACTTCATGAAGTAAATTTAGTTGCTGCCAGAGGGCTTTTTCAAATTCATCTTCAGTAAAAGAACCCTCGCCTTTAAAAGCAGCTATAAATGTGAAGAAGTCTTTAGATTCAAAGTCATATCTTGCAATATACCTCTTAAGGTCTTCAATAATTTTTGTTGCGGCCTCTTTAGAGCCAAAATTAGTATAGGTATGAAAATCCACATGATCCATACTAAAGACAGTCTGGGCCATCACACATGGATGATTTTCTGCAATTATAAAGTCTTCAAATTCTTTTTTTAAATCCTTTTCAGAATTGTCAGAAACAGGTGTTTCTTTTTCCGTTTTTTTCTTTTTCACCAACATAAAATCAAGCTTTTGCTAAAATTAAATGTTAACCCGAAAATTGAAAAGCCTTTAAGAATATATTAGTGCTAATTTATAGAAGATTAACTACAGGCACTACTGTGCGGCAGTGAATTCCGGTTTTTTCTGAAGAAAAATTACTTAGTTTGAATTACAGGATTACGAATTTCCACTCTTCACCAATGAACCTACTTCTCTTTTTTCCGGTAGCGAAGCATTAAGTAGAGCATAAAAGAATTTAAAGCAAGTGAAGCTCCGTTTGTGGCAATTATCGGCAAATCATTTTGAGTTATGCCGTAAATAACCCACAGGCCTACCCCAACCATTAAGGTGGCGAACATTCCCGGTGAGACATCGTCTACTTTTTTTGTTTTCCAGGCTTTGCGTATCTGCGGGACTACAGAAACCGTCGTGCAAATCCCGGCTACTATTCCTAAAACATCAGTCCACTCCAAATTATTGTCGTTTTACGTCGTTGATAAGCCAGTCTTCAAAAACTTCATTTTCGTCTTCGCTGTGCAACACCGAAATATCTCCGGTGGTCTCAAAAATTACGGCTCTAACCTGTGATAGATTAAGCACATTGGCTTCCCTTAATTTCGATCGCAGATCCCCTTCTGTTACCCGGGCCTTCTTAAGGTTGTCTTTTAGGATTTCTTTTCCGTCCATCAGCAGCAAAGGGGAATTGTCCACGTGATCACTTACCACCTTGAATCGGCGCAAAAATGCAACGGAAATTTGCAGGGTATAAATTGCAGCCAATCCCACAATTCCTTGTATAAGAGGAACTGAAGTTGTTAAAAGTGTGGATGCAATAATGGACCCAACGGCTACGGTCATGGCAAAATCGAAACTCGACATTTTGGAAAAACTACGCTTTCCTGCAATGCGGGTTAAAATAATTACTGCCCCGTAAATACCCACTGCCGTTATACATATTGCTGCCAGGGCTTCCCAGGAGCTACCAAACCATTTTTCCATTACTGCTGTTTAAAATTTTGTGTCAAGTTACAACAAAGAAAAGTTATCCTCCAATTTGCTCACCTCCGTTAATATGGATCACCTGTCCCGTTATATAGCTGCTGTCTTCTGAAGCTAAAAACACGTAAGCAGGTGCGACTTCGCATGGTTGCCCGGCCCGGCCCATCGGCACTTTTTTTCCGAAATCTTCTACATCATCGAAGGTTGAGGGAATTAGCGGAGTCCAGATTGGTCCCGGCGCAACAGCATTCACACGTATTTTTTTATCCACGAGCATTTTTGAAAGCGATCTGGTAAAAGTAGTAATTGCTCCCTTGGTACTGGAATAATCCAGCAGGTGTTTGCTGCCGCGGTAAGAAGTCACAGAGGTGGTATTTATAACACAGCTGTTCTCTTTGAGATGTTTAACAGCTTCTTTTGCAATAAAAAAGTAGGGGTAAATATTGGTTTCAAAAGTTTCCTTCATCTGCGCTGTAGAAACATCTTCTATGTTGCTCTTCGGGAATTGCACTGCGGCATTGTTTACCAGTATATCCAATTTTTTAAATTCTGAAATGCACTTTTGCAGTGCTTTTTTACAGAAGGCTTCATCTTTTAGATCACCTTCAATAATTAAACATTTTTGTCCCTCGTCTTCCACCATTTTTTGGGTCTTTTGTGCGTCCTCATCTTCTGCGAGATAAACAATCGCAACATCGGCACCTTCCCGGGCAAAATGGACCGCAACACTACGGCCAATTCCGCTGTCACCACCGGTGATAAAAGCTGTTTTTCCTTTCAGTTTTTCACTTCCTTTATAGTTATCCCTTATTATTTTAGGTTCAGGATGCATTTTATGTTCTTCGCCCGGCTGGGATTGATCCTGTTCCGGAAAGTTTTTAGATTGTGTCATAGCTTTAATTTTATACTGAATTATAGAAATCTCTCTTTAAAGAGCAGGTCGATATTTGCCAATTTTCGACCTATTCTTCGGTTTTTTTTAAAGTCTGAATTTTTAAAATTAAGAAGTGTTGCACCAAAAAAAATGTTAAGCGGTACTAAGTCTTTTCTAAAACCCCTGTTCAGGATTCAGGAACTTCAGTTTACACGATTTAGAAGCTAATTGAATACCTTTGCAGCATGGATTCAATATTAAAAATCGGACATCGCGGTGCTAAAGGCCATTTAGCCGAAAATACATTGGAGAGCATCCAGACAGCGCTGGATTTTGGCGTTGATATGATTGAAATTGATGTGCACAGGTGCAGGAGTGGAGAAATTGTGGTGATACACGATTTTACGCTGGACCGCACTACCAACGGCAGTGGAGAAATTGCCAGTAAAAACTGGGAAATTCTGAAAGAGTTGAAAGTTGGTGGAGCTTACAAAATCCCGTTGCTTACTGAAGTGCTGGATCTAATTGAAGGTAAATGTTCGATAAATATTGAATTAAAAGGATCAAACACGGCCAAAGCTACCTGTGATGTTGTTCAGGATTATGTTGAAAATCGGAACTGGAAGTATTCGGACTTTGTAGTATCCAGTTTCCAGGTAAATGAGCTTTTTGAAGCCAGGAAATTCAGCGAAAAAATTCCGATTGGGGTTTTAAGTAAAGCAAGCGTTTCTGAAGCTATAAAAAAGGGAAAAGACCTGGAGGCAGTCGCAATACATCCTTCTATAGGAATTGTGACCAAAGATAATGTGCGGCAAACCAAAGAAGCGGGTTTTAAAGTGATTGTCTGGACGGTAAACGAACCCGATGCTATTGCGAGAATGAAGGAATTTGGCGTAAGCGGAATTATTTCTGATTATCCGGATAGGTTAGTAAAGGTTTAATGTTTAAAGTTGAAGGGAAAAGTGAAGAGGGAAGTGTGAGAAGTGAATAGTTTAAACGTGAAAGAGAAAAGAGAAAAGAGAAAAGAGGAAAGATTTCGGGAGAATGTGGACAACTTTTTTGATTATGATTTGTGAACCTATCGCGAGCACCCGAAATTCTGATAACTGATAACTGATAACTGATAACTGATAAC
>NZ_JAVRHP010000070.1:0-16589 GCF_031846505.1 Autumnicola edwardsiae | reverse complement strand
ATTAATATTGAGTAGGGTCAGTGTTATTTCTTTATCGCTGATTCAGCACTTTTTTATTTATGCACCTTTTCTAATTCTTCCACGACAAATTTTATTTTTTCACCTGCTACTTTTTGAGCAAGACAATTTATGCCGTTTTCACTTAACTGGAGGATTCTGGGATAGCCGCCCGTGGTCTGGCAGTCACGCATAAGAACAATCAGTTTTCCCGAGGGGGTCAGCTGCACAGTCCCGGGAAGAACCGGACCTGTAATAATTGGCTCCAGATCATTTACCAGTGGCTCCATCATTTGTATAGCCATTCTATTATTATCCTTTCCAATTGTGTAGCCGGTCTCCATTAACAATGCCTTTTGGGCATCGCAGAGTTGATTATATTCAGGACCGGGATAAGCCATAATGCTTTTCGAGACTATATAATCTGAAATAAACCTCACAGAAGAATGAGTAGACAACTCCTTTTCCTCAAAAGGTGCATAAGGCAAAGCCATACCCTTTTCAAGTTTAAAATTTTCTGTCAGACCATTATACCAACTTTTGCTATTCATAAGAAGCTCGGAGTCAAAACCATTTTTAACAGCAAGATAAGCACGACAACCATTTTTTCTTCTTCCAAAGGAAAGGGTTTCCCCGGCTACTACTTTAAACACGGAAATATTCTCAATCTGTCTTCCATTAATTTTTGGAGAAAGATCTGCCCCGGCAATAGCTATTTCTGTAGGAGCCGAAAATTGTAATTTTGGGCCCATCTGTGTAATTTCAAGAACCGGAGCATCGGCTTTATTCCTCAGAATTAAATTTGCCATTTTTGCCGCATAAAAATCCATCGCACCACTTTGCGGGACTCCGAATTTTAAAAATCCTAACCTTCCAAAATCCTGAATTGTGGAAAATAATCCAGGTTGTAAAACGTCAATTTTCGCCATGATAATCTTCAACTTTTAATTCAAAATTTCCTTCCTGCACTTCTGCTGAAATCTTTTCAAATTCTTCTTCTGAAACAGCATAAAATTTCACCTTATCTCCTGAAGAAATTTGAGAAGGAGGAAGGCTGTTTTTATCAAAAAAATTAACCGGACAATTCCCGATAATTTGCCATCCTCCAGGGCTGGGTTGCGGATAAATTCCGGTTTGTTTTTCACCTATTCCCACAGCGCCTTTTTTGATCTTCATTCTTGGTTGTTCCTTTCTGGAAATATAGAGCTTTTCATCCAGCCCCCCTAAGTACAAAAATCCGGGTAAAAAGCCCATAAAATAAACAGTATAAAAAGGAGCGGTATGACGCCTGATTATCTCTTCAATTTCCAGCTTATTTTCTCCTGAAATTAACTCCAGATCAAGATCAAATTTTTTACTATAACAAACAGGAAGATGGTAAATTTTGGAACTCGTTTTTTTTTCTATCTTAGCATCAGAAACAAGTCTTTCCAGCTTAGAAACCTCACCATAGACATCTTCTATACCTTCAGTATAAAAAACTAATAACGAGTTATATGCGTTACTTACCTCAACCTTTTCTTCAACATAATTATTTTCTATAAAATTTTGAACAGAAAGTATTCTCTGGAGTAGTTGCTCATTAATTTCGGGTTCAAATTCTATTAAGATTGCCCGCTCCCCCATGGGTTTTATGATTGGAAAACCTGTCTTCATTTTTTATTGATTTTGATATTTTTTTCCTTTAGTTTTTGCTTTAAAAAATAAAGAATTTCTCCTGCATTTTCGGTGTCGCTGTGCAGACAAAATGTATCTGCTTTAAAGTCCTTTTTTGCACCGTCTAATGTGAGTATTTTTTCTTCAGAAAACATCTGAAAAACATGATTGAAAACATCCTCTTTTTCATGCAAAACTGCGTGAGGTTTTGACCTTGAAACCAGGCTAAAATCTTCATTATAATTTCGATCTGCAAAGGCTTCAAAAACTACATTAATTTCTCCTTTTGCTAGCTTTGAAATTACCGAATTATATGGTGCATAAAGAGCGTAATTTGGACTTATTTTTTTGATTGTATTTAGAATAATCCGGGCAATTTTTCCATCCTTTGCAGCATCATTATAAAGTGCTCCATGGGGTTTTATGTGCGTTAATTCAGCTCCCTTTTCGGTGGCAATTCTTCGTACCAGTTCCACCTGATCTCTTATCGACTCCTCCAGTTCTTCTTCAGAAATCTCTATCGATTTTCTTCCGAAGTTTTCCTTATCGGGATAGGAAGGATGAGCACCAATTTCCACATTATTTGCAATCGCAAGGTCGATAGTCTTGCCGATGATTTCCTCATCTCCCGCATGACCACCGCATGCAATGTTACAAGCTGAAATTAGGGGCATAAGTCTATCATCAAACCCACCTCCTTCTCCTAAATCGCAATTAATATGAATTTTCTTCATTGTTTTTGTGGTTGGTTAACACACCGAATAAATTTCAATTCGGGAAAGGCAAACCATGTCCAGATCTTTCAATTTTTCTAAAACTGAAACCTATTCGCCACTCAAAATAAGAAAATCGCGATAACCGGAAGAAGATTTACACCAGCAATCTGAAAAAATTAAGTAATTCCAGTCGATTTCCTTTCACAAAGTAGAATACTCACGATTAAGCAACAACAGGAAAAATGTTGTATAAAATAAAGCAACACCATTTTTGCCAATTATCGACCTATATAAGCGTTTGTGATTAGCTTTATCCTCACAGAGACTTCATATAGGGCTATCAGGATAGAATTGGCGCAAAACAAATCGTCGGGGCCACAGCAGATGCAAACAGAATTTCAATACCGGTGCAAGCAGAAGAGAAAGCACCCACAACAAATTCTTCAGAAAAGTTTATGCAAAATTATTCTTTTGATGCAGCCTCTAAAGCATAAATAGCAAAACTTCCCAGCCAGTGGCCCCCTTCATAAGTATCTCCTACCAGGTTTGGAAAAGAATAAGAAACATGCTCACTCGCGAGACTTCTTAAATGACCAAAATCTTCAGGATATTTATTTGCCAGATGATAAAAAACCCATGCCCTGCTAAAGTTGAGTCCGTCCAGGTGTACGAGCTTACCGTCTGTACGATCGGAAACTTCCCCCACCTCCATGGTGAAATCTTCATTTTTAAGGTCAGGCATAAAATCGTTAATCCAAAGATTAAAGGCATTCTTTGGGAGAATGCGCAACATTATATCCACTTCCTGAAGACAGGGTGAAAGAAAATCATATCCTCCCGGCTCCCAATTAACCGGGCAATTATCATCGGATAAATAAAAATCCCTTGCACGTTTGGAGATTGCATCCATAAGCTTCTGGTCTTCGGTACTTTGAGCAAAATCATAGGCGAAACTCATACCAAAGGCAGTATTGGAATGTTCTCCCACCCGAATTGGATAATTAAGCTTCGGAAAAAAATCCAGATACCGCTGAACAACCAGATCTGTAAGAGGCTGCAAATTAGCATCAAGCTCTTTTGCCAGAGGATCTTCCCAGGTCTTCAGTTCTTCTGCAAGCTTTAGCAACCATGCCCAACCATAGGTACGCTCGTAGGATTCGCTTTGAGGTCTTTTAAAGTAGTCTACTTCAGCTAAAATATTTTCCGCAGAAAGGGAATTTTTTAATTTCTCCCTGATAGCTTCTTCTTTCTCCAAATCGGGAAATTGTTTGAGAAGGCTTACCAGAGACCAGTGGGCATGAACAGAAGAGTGCCAGTCGAAACATCCATAAAAGGCCGGATGAAGTTCTTTTGGTGTCCCCAGTGCCTCCTCATTTTCCAGAGTCTGACCTAATTTATTGGGATACTCTGTTTCTATACAACCTAAAGGCAGCTCTGCAAGCCGGTTCGCTTCTCCAAGGTTAAATTCCACTTCTTCTTCACCCAAAATAGCGTCTGAGATTATATTATCATCAGCTATACTATCGTTTTCCGGAGCGGAAACGGTTTCTATTTCTTTTGTTTCATCACCTTTACAACCAATAAAGAAAACAACAATTATAAGGCTTAAAATTTTTTTCATTACGTTAGCAGTACTTCCTTACAAAAAGGAAATTAATAATTAAGAAATCCTGTTCAAATTTATGAAATAACACAATCAACAACAATATTACCCCAACCATCCCTCTCTATCAAGGCTACGGTATTGTATAGCCTCACTAATATGATGGTCTTCTATGTTTTCTGAAGCTTCTAAATCTGCAATAGTACGGGAGACTTTTAAAATACGGTCATAAGCCCTTGCCGAAAGGTTAAGGCGTTCCATAGCAGTCTTCAGCAGCATTTTTGAAGAATCACCAAGCTCACAGAATTCCCGTATATGTCGTACACTCATCTGCGCGTTGTAATGGGTATTATCAAAAGCCTCGAACCTTTTGGTTTGAAGTTGCCTTGCTTTGGTGACCCGCTCCCTTATTTCCACACTACCCTCTCCTTTTCTCTCCTCGCTAAGCTTCTCAAATGGTACGGGGGTAACTTCTATATGAATATCTATCCTATCCAGAAGAGGACCGCTTATTTTACTGAGATAGCGTTGCATCTCGCCCGGGGAAGAGGACGCCGGCCCGCCCGGATCATTAAAAAAACCGCTCGGACTCGGATTCATACTTGCCACCAGCATAAAACTTGAAGGATAAGTCACCGTAAATTTTGCCCTGGATATCGTTACTTCACGGTCCTCCAACGGTTGCCGCATGACTTCCAATACACCTCTTTTAAACTCCGGAAGCTCATCCAGAAATAATACCCCGTTATGGGAGAGAGAAATCTCCCCCGGCTGCGGATAAGCCCCGCCTCCAACTAAAGCAACGTCTGAAATTGTGTGATGCGGACTGCGAAAAGGTCTTTGGGACATAAGGCCCACATGATCCTTTATCCGGCCCACCACGCTGTGAATTTTAGTAGTTTCCAGCGCTTCATGTAAAGTCATGGGAGGCAAAATGCTGGGCAGCCGCTTTGCAAGCATCGTCTTTCCTGCTCCCGGCGGGCCTATAAGGATAATATTGTGACCGCCGGCTGCCGCAATCTCCATACAACGTTTAATGGACTCCTGACCTTTTACATCGGCGAAATCATGCTCAAGGTGGTCCAGATTTTTATAAAATTCTTCCCGGGTATCGATAATTGTCTTTTCCAGGGCTGCACCTTCATTAAAGAAATTAATTACCTGGAGGATATTATCCACACCATAGACATCAAGCCCTTTAACAATTGCTGCTTCTTTTGCGTTTTGTTCAGGAAGAATAAAGCCTTTAAACCCCTCTTCTTTAGCTTTAATAGCAATAGGAAGTGCTCCTTTTATTGGCTGCAGACTACCATCCAGGGAAAGCTCCCCCATAATCAGGTAATCAGAAATATTTTCAGCTTTAATTTGGTCTGAAGCAGCTAAGATTCCCAGGGCAAACGTAAGATCATAGGCAGAACCTTCTTTCCTAAGATCGGCCGGAGCCATATTGACGATAATCTTTTTTCCGGGGAATTTATAGCCATTATTTTGCAACGCAGCAGCTATCCTGAAACTGCTTTCTTTAACTGCATTATCTGGCAAACCAACAAGATGATAACCTATACCTGTAGCCACGTTAACCTCTACGGTAATTGTTGTTGCCTCTACTCCAAATACAGCACTACCGTAAACCTTAACAAGCATCTAAAACAATTAATTTATTAAATGTACTAATTATTTTTTTGGAACGGAGATTTGAATTCTTTACTTCCTATTTTTTCTAAAAATAATCCTGGTTAATTTACCGATTTTCAGAAAAACTCTTTCTATAGTCAGTGCTTTCTAATGAATTTCTGAAAAAATTTAGAATAACATATCCGTTATACTTCAAGCTTTGGCCAAACTTTTCAGGAAGTTAAATAAAAAAAAGGCCGGATCCTTTATGGAAACGGCCAGTTTTTTCGAAAATGATCAGCGCATAAGGCACTAACATTTACTGTAATATGTCTACTTTTTTTCTTTGAAAACCAAAAACTATTTATTGAAGAAATTGCTGCGGTAATGTTCAATCAAACCATCTATTGGACGCCGCACAATATTTCCAATTTCCAAACCATAAGGCTGTAGCACAGCTTTAATAATATCTTCACTAAAATAGGCTATACTTCCAATAAAATGGATTGGCACACTTTGAGCTTCTTTATAACACAGTACCCTGCTCTGCACAAAATCATGTATACCTTCGTAAACCAGCTTATAAAAATATCCGTTTCTCTCGTTGGTAAAAATAAATTCAGCAAAAGAAGCGAGATATGTATTTGGATTTTCTCTTCTGTACAGATTTTTCTTTATCTCGTCGGAATCAAGGTTGAATTTTTCTTCAAACTTTACCACCAGTTCCGGGGGCATTCTTTTATAATAATAGTCCCGAATAAGCCTTTTTCCGAAATAATTCCCACTAGCCTCATCCATAAGGATATATCCCAATGAAGGGATGGTCTGGTGAATTTCCTTACCATCAAAATAACTACTATTGGAACCTGTACCAAGTATACAAACAATTCCCGGCTCTTTACCTGTAGCATAAACAGCCGCAACGGTATCTTCCCGTACAATCACCTCTTCAGCATTTGTAAAAAAGTTACCTATAATATCCTCAAGAAGTCTTTTAGGAGTTTCTGTACCACATCCTGCTCCAAAAAAATGGACTTTTTCAATTTTGTCTCTTACTTCCCTCAGTTCAGGGTTTTCCTCTATGCGTTGTTCCAGAACAAGTTCAGGAAATACTGCAGGATTCAGCCCTTTTGTTCGGGTCTTAAAAATCTGTTCTCCCTGATGATCCAAAAGGATCCAGTCGCACTTGGTAGATCCTCCATCTGTTATTAAAATCATTGAGTAGTTATTTGATAATGAGATATAAAAAACCTGAAAATACAGCATTAGATAACCTAAGCTACTGTATTTTCAGGTTATGAAATATTTATAATGATGCTACGTGTGCAGCCAGATCAATAAGCTTTGCAGAATAACCATACTCGTTATCATACCATGCGATCAACTTAAAGAAGTTGTCATTTAAAGCAATACCTGCTTCAGCATCGAAGTTACAAGTATGAGGATCTGAAACATAATCCTGAGAAACCACCATTTCTTCAGTATAAGAAATCACTCCTTTAAAATCTCCTTCCGCAGCTTTTTTGAAAGCAGCTTTAATATCGTCGTAAGAAACAGATTTTTCAGTTCTTACTGTAAGGTCTACTACAGAAACATCTGTTGTAGGAACCCTAAATGCCATTCCTGTAAGCTTTCCTTTTAATGCAGGAATTACTTTGGTTACGGCAACAGCTGCACCGGTAGAACTAGGAATTATATTTGCCATAGCGCTTCTTCCTAATCTAAAGTTCTTTTTTGAAGGAGAATCCACAGTAAATTGTGTAGAAGTAGTGGCATGAACAGTCGTCATAAGTCCTTCTACAATTCCAAATTCATCCTCAATAACTTTGGCTAGGGGAGCAAGGCAGTTTGTAGTACATGAAGCACCAGAAACTACTTTATCTTCTGCTTTTACCTCATTATGGTTAACCCCCATTACAAACATAGGAGCATCTTTTGAAGGTGCAGAAATCACTACTTTTTTAGCACCTGCCTTAAGGTGGGCTTCAGCTTTATCTTTTAATGTAAAAATACCGGTACATTCAAGAACTACTTCAGCTCCTGCCTCATCCCATTTTAAATCTTCAGGATTACGCTCGGCAGTTACCCTGATGGTTTTTCCGTTTACTACAAGATTACCACCTTCTACAGAAACATCACCTTTGAATTTCCCATGCACCGAATCATGAGCTAACAAATATGCCAAATGATCTACTTCTAATAAATCATTAATTGCTACTACTTCAACATCCTTGTTTTCAGCCGCGATTCTAAATGCTATTCTTCCAATACGGCCAAACCCGTTAATTCCAATTTTTGTACTCATTTTTCTATTTTTAAATTTAAACTGAAGTGATGTCTGCCACCCTTCTTAACTCTTTATCTACTTTTGGTTCTCCTTTAATTGCAGTCTCCAATGGGACATGAACCACATCCTGATGATGCAGACCTATCATTACTTTGGTCTTACCATCCATAAGCGCCTCTACGGCCCCCACGCCCAGTTTGCTGGCAAGGACACGATCAAAACAACTTGGAGAACCTCCCCGCTGGATATGACCAAGAACCGAAACCCTTATATCGTAATTCTCGTCCTGCTCATGAATAAATTCAGCTAACTGAAATATATTCTTTCCGCTTCTTTCCCCTTCTGCCACAACGATAATACTTGATGTTTTGCCAGATGCCTTACTCTTCTTTAAAGATTCCAGCATCCTTTCTACGCCGGCAGTTTCTTCCGGGATAAGGATCTCTTCAGCCCCCGCACCTATTCCGCTGTTTAGAGCTATATCTCCGGCATCGCGCCCCATTACTTCAACAAGGAAAAGCCTGTTATGGGAACTTGCAGTATCCCGTATCTTATCTATAGCCTCTACCACGGTATTTAATGCGGTATCATAACCCAGCGTATAATCTGTACCATGAATATCGTTATCTATAGTTGCCGGTATACCGACGATAGGGAAATTAAACTCATCACTAAAAAACACACCTCCGGTAAAAGTTCCGTCACCGCCAATTACCACCAGCGCATCTACACCGGCCTCCTTTAATTGATCATGTGCTTTTTTACGACCTTCTTTGGTTTTAAATTCCAGGGAACGAGTAGATTTAAGAAAAGTCCCACCCCGGTTTATCACATTCCTGACCGACCTGGCATCTAGCTTTTCAAAATCTCCTTCTATAAGGCCCTGGTAACCTCTATAAACTCCTATACACTCCAGTTGATAATAGGAACAGGCTCTTACTACAGCCCGAATTGCGGCATTCATTCCGGGAGCATCTCCTCCGGAGGTCAATACTCCTATTTTGCTTATTTTCTTTGACATTATGCCAAATCTATTTTATTTAAACAATATAACCTAATTTAGCAATAAACTAAATCGTTTTCGGTTAATAACTCATAAAAATCCCGACTTTCAAGGGGGCATTTTTAAAGTTTTATGATTTAAAATCGCAAAATCTCAACATTCTGTACTTTGAAGTCGAAAATTGCTATTTTCAGGGCTGGTCTTTTTCAACAGAAAAAAAATTTTTATATCCTGAATATACTACCCATTTCAGGTTTAAAGAATTATGGCATTTTGTAGCGGAAAAAGAGCAGAACATAAAGCTTTTTCACTAAATTTTATTATATTAGTGCTGCAATAAAATTAAAAATAGCCGGATTGACATAAATTTTTGAATTGCGGCTTTTTTTTATAAAATTTTCCCTACCTCCGATGAAAAATGGGGCGGTGATCATTGAAAAAATGATCACTATCAGAATAAAAGTTTTATTTTGGATTTTCATAGGTGTTAATTCAAAGAAGGCTGATTGATTTTTCAATCAGCCTCTTTTTTTGACAAATATCGATCTTCATAAACCGCACTTTCTCCTTCTTTTTTAAGGTAAACTTCAATAAATCTGGTAGGTGTGAGCACTTTCCGGTTCAAAAAATAAAATTTTAAAATTTGTCAACTTTATTATGTTGATAAATAAATAATTAGCTGATTTTAAGCTTATTAACATGTTTTTATTGATAACTTTGAAGAAATTAATTTTAGATTATCTCTTTTTCTTACCTACATTTACATTCGCTTTAATCTCAAATTACTAATCCCAAAAATCTGAATTTGTATGCCTGTACAAGCAAAACCAACGGCTCCAAAAACTTATACTCAGGAAGAGGCTTTCCAGGCCTCCCTAAAGTACTTTAAAGGAGATGACCTAGCTGCCCGCGTTTGGGTGAATAAATATGCCTTAAAAGATTCTTACGGTCATATTTATGAACTTACTCCTGATGATATGCACCGGAGAATTTCAAAAGAAATAGCCCGAATAGAGCAGCGTTACCCCAACCCAATGACCGAAGATGAAGTTTTTGATCTTATCAAAGACTTTAAATACATCGTGCCGCAGGGAAGTCCAATGGCGGGAATTGGCAATCCTTACCAGATTGCTTCACTTTCTAATTGTTTTGTAATTGGCAACAACGGAGATTCAGATTCTTACGGCGGGATCATGAAAATAGACCAGGAACAGGTGCAGCTTATGAAACGTCGTGGTGGAGTTGGCCATGACCTCTCCCACATCCGGCCAAAAGGTTCACCGGTAAAGAATTCGGCTTTAACTTCTACGGGAATCGTTCCGTTTATGGAGCGTTACTCCAATTCTACCCGGGAAGTTGCCCAGGATGGACGAAGGGGAGCATTAATGCTTTCGGTTTCTATTAACCATCCCGATGCAGAAGATTTTATTGATGCTAAAATGCAGCAGGGAAAAGTGACCGGAGCCAATGTGTCGGTGAGAATAGATGATGCGTTTATGAAGGCTGTAAAGGATAACACTTCTTATATTCAGAAATATCCTATCCATAGCGAGAAACCAAAAAATACCAAAGAAATTGAAGCAGAAAAGTTATGGAAGAAGATTGTCCATAACGCCTGGAAATCTGCAGAACCAGGAATCCTCTTCTGGGATACGGTGATAAATGAATCTGTCCCCGACTCTTATGCAGATCTTGGTTATAAAACGGTTTCTACCAACCCTTGTGGTGAAATTCCGCTTTGTCCTTACGATTCCTGCAGGCTATTGGCGATTAACTTATTCTCTTATGTTGAAGAGCCATTTACTGAAAATGCTTCTTTTAATTACGAACTTTTCAGCAAACATATTTCCGCAGCACAGCGTATAATGGACGATATTATTGACCTGGAACTAGAGAAAATTGATGGTATACTTGGAAAAATTGATGACGATCCGGAAAATCAGGATATTAAAGGCGTAGAAAGAAATCTTTGGCTCAACATCAAGAAAAAAGCGCAGGAAGGCAGAAGAACCGGAATTGGGATTACTGCGGAAGGCGATATGCTTGCAGGTTTAGGTATAAAGTACGGCAGCAAGGAAGGCGTGGATTTTTCTGTAGATATTCATAAGCGAATTGCGATTGAAGCTTATAAGGCATCGGTTACTGCTGCAAAAGAACGTGGTGCTTTCGCCATTTTTGATTCCGACAGGGAAAAAGATAATCCTTTTATTCAAAGATTGCGTGAAGCTGATGAAAAGCTTTATTACGACATGTTGGAATACGGAAGGAGAAATATTGCTTTACTCACCATTGCCCCAACCGGAACTACCAGTTTAATGACGCAAACTTCCTCCGGAATTGAGCCTGTTTTCCTTCCGGTTTACAAAAGAAGGAGAAAAGTAAATCCTAACGATAAAGATTCCCGGGTGGATTTTGTAGATGAAGTTGGGGATTCCTGGGAAGAATACGTGGTTTTTCACCATCGCTTTAAGCAATGGATGGAAGTTAATGGGCATGATACCTCAAAGAATTACACTCAGGAAGAATTGGATAAACTTGTAAAACTTTCGCCGTATTACCAGGCTACTTCCAATGATGTGGATTGGCTGAGCAAAGTAAAAATGCAGGGAGCGGTACAAAAATGGGTAGATCATTCCATTAGTGTTACCATAAATCTACCAAACGATGCTACTGAAGAGCTTGTAGGGCAGCTTTACCTGGAAGCATGGCAGGCCGGTTGCAAAGGTGTAACAGTTTATCGGGATGGTTCCCGCTCGGGAGTGTTGATCTCAAATGACGATAAAAAGGATAAAAAGGAAGAAGAAGAAAATTCTGTTTTTACAACAAAACGTCCTCAGGTTTTAGAGGCCGATGTGGTTAGATTTCAGAATAATAAAGATAAATGGATCGCTTTTATAGGTTTAATCGATGGTCGTCCTTATGAAATTTTTACAGGTTTTGCAGATGATGAAGACGGAATCCTTATTCCGCGTTGGGTAAATGAAGGACTTATCATTAAGAACCGAAATGAAGACGGTACTTCCAGGTATGATTTTCAGTATGAGAACAAGAGGGGGTATAAAACCACCATTGAAGGACTATCTCATAAATTTAATCCTGAATTCTGGAATTATGCAAAACTAATTTCCAGTACACTCCGCCACGGCATGTCCATAGAAAAAGTGGTAGACCTTATTGCCAGCCTTCAGCTGGATACCGAATCTATAAACACCTGGAAAAACGGGGTTGCACGTGCCTTAAAACGCTACATTGCAGATGGTACCGTGGCCAGGAAAGAAAAGTGTAATAATTGTAATTCCACTAGCCTCATTTACCAGGAAGGTTGCCTTACCTGCAAAGATTGCGGTTCTTCAAAATGTGGATAATATTGTTTAGTTTTAATGTTGAAGAAAAAATGGCCCTGGTTTCCCAGGGCCATTTTTTTGTTAGGTTCAATTTATAGAAAAGAACCGAAGAATTTTTATAGCGAAAACCTAAACATCACAAATTAGCACAGCCTCTTTTAAAGCCTTCATTTTATCATCGTAAGTAGGAACAAATTCCTGGGCAAGATACCCGTCAAAACCCGTTTCCAGGATAGCCCTGACAATAGCAGGATAAAACAATTCCTGGGAATCATCAATTTCATGCCTGCCCGGATTTCCTGCAGTATGGTAATGATTGATATATTGATGGTTTTTCCTGATGGTCCTTATAACGTCCCCTTCCATAATCTGCATGTGGTAGATATCGTAAAGCAGCTTAAAATTGGACAGCCCCATCTTTTCACATAACGCAGCACCCCAGCTTGTATGGTCACATTGATAATCTGGATGGTTTACTTTACTATTTAAAAGTTCCATCACCAGTTTTACTTCCCTTTCTTCGGCATATTTAAGTAAAGGAGTTAAGCCTACAGCACAATTCTCAATACCTGTTTTATCATCAAGGCCGTCGCGATTTCCGGAAAAACAGATCACATTTTTAATGCCATGGTCTGAGGCTTTATCTATTAAAGGTTTGTAAAGCGACTGCAGCTTTCCGTGATTGCCGGGGTCGTTAAAACCTTCCTCAATACTCGCAAAATTATCTGTAGCCATGGAGCAGGTAAGTCCGTATTTTTCTACTGTGGCCCATTCTGAAGGTTTTAAAAGGTCTATAGCTTTTAATCCCAATTCAGCAGATTCCCGGGCAAATTCATCCAATGGAATATCATTATAACACCAGCGACAAGCCGAATGGTTTACATTACCTTTTAACCGGTTTAAACTTTTAAATTCCTTATCAGACTGGGTTTTGGCAAATGCACTGCCAGCAACCCCAAGACTTAAAGCTCCCGTCCCCAAGGCCAGATTTTTTAATACCTCTCTTCTATTGAGTTTATTTTCCATGAAAGTAAATTATCAGAACATTATAAACGTAATACCTACAGTTATTTTCAATAATACAAAAAATCCTTCAGGAATATAATTATATTCAAAAATAAAAGACTGTAGATCAGGAAATCTCGAAATTATAACCGGATTTTACAAGCTTATGATAATTTTCATAATCGAATTTATAGAGAAAAGCTCCTCTTCTTGAAGAAGTTTTGTCCTTTTCATCCAGCTTTATCAACACCTTAAGGGAAAGTAATTTTTTTCTGAAGTTCCTCGAATCCAACTCCTTTTGATAGATTACTTCGTACAATTGCTGCAGTTGCGGAATTGTGAATTTTTCCGGTAAAAGCTCGAAGCCAATCGGCTGGTGCCTCGCTTTTCGTTTTAGCCGTTCCAGGGCATCCTGTACCATTTTGTTATGATCCAGCACCAAATCTGGCACCGCGCCTATGTCATACCAATGGGCACCATGCTTCTCCACCAGCTCCTCATCATATTCATTTATCCTTATTAATGCATATTGTGCGATAGACAAACACCTAAAACCGGGATCCCTGTCTGCTTTTCCGTAGGTTTTAAGCTGTTCCATAAAGACATTTTCCAAACCGGTGATTTCCTTTAAAACCCGTTTTGCTGCTTCTGCCACGTCTTCTTCCAGCCGCACAAAACTTCCTATTAGCGACCACTCCCCTTTTAAAGGTTCTACTCTCCTCTTAAACACAAGCAACTTTAACTTTCCCGAATCAAAACCGAAAATGATGCAATCTGCCGCTGCATACATTTTGTCCTTTATACTGTAAAGATCCGTTTCCACTTCTGTCATTGACTTTAATTCCATTTGGAAATAAAGATATAGAATTAAATCAAAAAAATAATGAACGTACTTTTTACATTTATTATATTTACGTGATAATTCATTAAAACCGACTCTTTGGAAAATTCAGAAAACACCTCATATCCAGAAAAATTCTCCAACTTTAATGCTGAAGTAAAAGTTGCTTCCCCGGGAAGGATCAATCTTATTGGCGAGCATACAGATTATAACAATGGCTTCGTGATGCCAACAGCAATTGACAAAAAGATATTTTTCGACTTCAGAAAAAATGATTCTGTCGATAATTGCCAAATTTACAGCCTCACCTTCAACAGTTATTTTGAATTTAATCTGAATGATTTTTCTAAAGCTGAAGGTTCCTGGAAGAACTATTTGCTGGGGGTAATTGATGAAATTCAGAAAATGGGGAAAAAATTGAGTGGCTTTGACTGTATTATTAAGAGCGAACTTCCCATTGGTGCCGGAATAAGTTCTTCGGCAGCCCTGGAATGTGGATTTGCAGGTGGTTTAAACCAACTTTTTAACCTGAATTTGTCCAAACAGGAGATTGTGGAACTCTCCCAGCGGGCAGAAAACAATTTTGTAGGCTCAAACTGCGGAATTATGGACCAGTTTGCTTCAGTAATGAGCAAAAAAGACCATATTATACTTCTGGATTGTAAAACACTTGAAACTGAATATATTCCTGCCGACTTTAAAAATTGCAACTTATTACTGCTGAATACGAACGTGTCCCACAGCATTGCAGATAGTGAATATAACACCAGGCGTGCTGAATGTGAAGCAGCGGTACGAAAAATTCAGCAGAAGTATCCTGAAGCAAATTCGCTAAGGGAAGTGAATTTTGATATGCTCGAAGAATTTAAAGCCGAATTGCCAAAAAAGACCTATCAGCGTTGTGTATATGTGCTCAAGGAGAATGAAAGAGTTGAAAAAGCTTCCGCAGCCATGAAAAGCGGAAAACTGAAGGAATTTGGAGAGTTAATGTACCAATCCCACGAAGGTCTTCAGCATAATTACGAGGTAAGCTGTCCCGAATTGGATTTTATGGTGGAATTTTCCAGAAGTAAAGACTTTATTTACGGGTCCAGGATGATGGGCGGTGGCTTTGGCGGTTGTACCATCAATTTAATTGAAGTCGACAAAATCGAGGAATATTCCGAAGAAATTTCTGAAGCATATTTTAAGGAATTCCATAGAAAAATGGATGTCATTTCAGTATCGGCGGGAGAAGGGACGATAATTGAAAAATTTAAGGCATAGCTAAAAATCTAAATTATGAGCAACGAGTTAAATAACAATCCGCATAGACGCTATAATATTTTAACCGGAGAATGGATCCTGGTTTCCCCACACCGTACAAAACGACCGTGGCAGGGAAAGACAGAGAAAAATAATTCTGAAAAAGGACCAGACTATGACCCTTCCTGTTATTTATGCCCCGGAAATACGCGTACCAGCGGAGAAACCAATCCAGATTATACTGAAGCATTTGCTTTTACCAATGATTTTTCGGCTTTACTCCCTGATACCCCGGAACAAACGCTGAATAACAAACTTTTAAAAGCCGAAGCAGAACAGGGAATATGTAAAGTGGTTTGTTTTTCACCCGATCACTCCCTAACGCTTCCTTTAATGGAGACGGAAGACATCACGAAGGTTGTGAAAATGTGGAAAAGAGAATATGCCGATCTGGGAGCCAAGGAGAACATCAATTACGTGCAGATCTTTGAAAATAAAGGTGCCGTTATGGGATGTAGCAATCCGCATCCACACGGACAAATCTGGTCGCAATCTTCAATTCCTACAGAAATTCAGAAGAAATTAAAGCATTTTAAAGAGTATTGGGAGGAAAATAAAAGAAGCCTTTTGGCCGATTACTTAAAGCAGGAACTTGAACTGGACGAGCGTATCCTGGCTAAAAATGAACATTTTGTAGCACTCATTCCCTACTGGGCAGTCTGGCCATATGAAGCTATGATAATTCCGCGGGAACATTACCAGCATATTGGCCAGCTAAATGGGAAAGAAGAACAATCTTTTGCAGGGATCATCAAGAAACTTACAATAATGTATGATAATCTATTTGAGACATCCTTTCCATACTCTTCCGGAATCCATCAAATTCCTACAGATGGTAAGGACTATCCGGAATGGCATTTTCATATGTCTTTCTATCCGCCGCTTTTAAGATCTGCAACAGTAAAGAAGTTTATGGTTGGTTACGAAATGTTTGCAGGCCCTCAGCGCGATATCACTGCAGAAATGGCTGCAAATACATTAAAGGGAATTTCTAAGGAACACTATACCACCATTTAATAATTTAAACTAAGGCGCTGCGGATGCTTTAGGGGCTTCCCTGTTTTTGAAGACTTACAAATCCGCTAAGTAAGTGAGCACAAATTTTGAAATTGAGACTGATTTGAGCATTGTTTTTATATGTTGTGCCTGTTGCACAAGTTAGCCAAAAGAGCTAATTTTCTGTATGCAAGGCAAGAAAAATTATCAGGAAAAACTCTT
>NZ_JAVRHP010000007.1:0-64372 GCF_031846505.1 Autumnicola edwardsiae | reverse complement strand
GGGAGGTAATTCCCGGTCTAGAAGCAAAGACTGTAGCAGGTGCAGCAACAGTCGCAGCTGAAGTAAGCATTGTTTTGAATATGAAATCTCTTCTCGTGGTCATAATATATTGTCATTTAATTAGCTTTATAAAAGCAAAGATTTAATTTACAAAATAGCTTTCAGAAAAAACTTCTTACCGGAAAAAAAGATGAGCATGACAGAAATAATCTTTTTCCTCAATTAGAATCTATGCGAATTTTTGAAGCTTACCTATTGCTGTCGATTGTAAATTGTATACTCCAAAAATTTTAAAAAACTGTTATAATTAAAAAGATTATCCAACAGATTAATCTTAACTTTGCATTTATTGCACGGGGTGCCTGTAACGGCTGAGATAATACCCGCTACCTGAAATGGATAATGCCAACGTAGGGATGCAGCTTTAAAATATTTCCATTTTAAACTCCATTCTATCTGGCTATCCAATAATAGAATGGAGTTTTTATTTAAATAAGCTACTAAAATGGAGATAGAGAAAAGTAACTTTCAATTACTTCCCAAAACACATCAGAACTGGCAGGAAAGGCCGGAATGGTTTTTTAACCGAGAGCATACAGACACCTATGAGCAATGGTATGAAGGAAGGTACAAACGTGCTGAAGTCTGGCAAAAAAAAGTAATGGAACAGCTTGTATCCAAAGATACAAGGGTTAAAACCTTACTCGAATTTGGTTGTGGAACAACCCGGTTCACACGCTGGTGGAAAGAAATTGGTATTGAAGCTACCGGGGGAGATATTTCTCCGCTAATGCTTTCCCAGGCTGTAAACCTGTTCGACGGGGATTTGGTAATGGCCGATTCTCATCATATGCCTTTTAAGGATAATACGTTCGACTCCCTGGCTTTTATAACCACCTTCGAATATTATAAAGATCCCGTAAAAGTGATACAGGAAGCAGCAAGAGTTGGAAAATATGGAATAGCAATGGGAATGATGAACAGAAATTCTCCTAAGGTTGTCCGGAGAAGGATTCAGGAAATCTTTGGTAAAAATCCTTTTTATCTTACTGCAACTTTTTATACACCGTCAAAGTTGACTTCTATTATTAATGAAGCTCTAAAAGGTAGGGAATATACTATCGAATGGTCTTGTACCGGCCTGCCCAAATGGTTTCCTGTACAACAATGGGGAATTCCTTATGGAGACTTCTTTGGCTTATATGTACAATTTAAAGATGTAGACTAATGAGCAAGGAACTGGGAAAAATTCAGAACGAAACTTTTGAAGATATTATTTTTAATAACTGCGGGCGTTCAAGGCAGGAAGTTAGCGTAGGTCCCGCATTTGGTGTGGATGTTTCTGTAGTAGATCTTCCTAACGGACTTGCGCTCGCATCTACCAGCGATCCGCTTTCTCTTATTCCTTCTCTCGGCCTGGAAGAATCTGCCTGGTTATCTGTTCACCTAATGGCAAACGATATGGCAACAACGGGATTTGCGCCTATGTATGGACAAATGGTGCTGAATTTACCTGCGGGTTTTTCCAGGGAAGATTTTAAAACTTACTGGCAGTATATTCACAAGTTTTCTGATGATATAGGCCTAGCACTTACCGGCGGTCATACAGGATTTATAGAAGGTCAAAATTCCACAATATCGGGCGGAGGTACTTTTTCTACCGTAGCTCCTAAAAAGGATATTTTAATTTCCAGAAATGCAAATCCAAATGATGTTATCCTCGTGACCAAACAATGCGCCTTATCCTCCACTTCTATCCTGGGAATGAGCTTTCCGGAAACTGTGAAGAAGAAGCTGGGAAAAGAGGTTTATGAGGAATCCTGCAAGAATTTCTATCAGACCTCATCGTTAAAAGATGCTTTGGCGGCAGCAGGTAAAGAAGAGAAACATAAAGATGTAACGGCTATGCACGACGTTACCGAGGGCGGGGTTTTAGGAGCAATTTATGAACTGGCCCGGGCTTCCGGTAGCGGAGCTCAGGTTTATAATGAATTATTACCGGTTGGTAACGTACAAAAGCAGATTTGCGACTTATTCTCCATAGATCCCAGGTTCAGTATTGGTGCCGGTTCTATGATTATTACCTGCAAAAAAGGAAGTGAGCAGGATGTTATCGCGAGACTAAATGAAGAAGATATTCGCTGCACCGTTGTCGGGGAAATTACTGAAAAGGAAGAAGGAATAAAGCTAATGGACAACGGAATTAATAAAGAACTCCCCTACCCTTCTGAAGATCCTTACTGGAGCGCATTCTTTAAAGCATTAAATTCAGGTTGGAAATGACGAAAATTGCCAAAATAAGAGGCGGACTTTATCTTGTTCTGGATCCTTCCATGCACAGGAATGAATTATTCAGAAAATTAAATGAAGTATTCCAAGAAAAAATTGCGGTAGTCCAGATCTGGGATAATTTCCCTCCGTCTATAGACGAGGTGGAATTGGTAAATGAGATTTGTGATGTATGCCATTCCAGAGATGTTCCTGTTTTTTTAAACAATAACTGGCACCTTAAGAAATCTACCCGTGCAGATGGGATTCATTTTGATATAATTCCTGAGAATTTCAGCGAAATACGAGAAGAATTGAGTGCAGGTTGTATGTTTGGAGTGACTTGTACCAATGATTTGTCGGTAATTCATTGGGCTGAAGAGAATAAGCTGGATTATATTTCCTTTTGTTCCATTTTTCCGTCTCAAACCAGTAACAGCTGTGAATTAGTTTCGTTTGACACCATCAGAAAAGCAAGAGAAATCACCTCGATGCCCATTTTTCTTGCGGGAGGAATTCAGTATCAAAACATTAAAAATTTAAAGAATATCAAATTTGAAGGTGTTGCTGTTATTTCGGGAATTATGAGTTCCGAAGATCCAAAACAGGCAACCAGAGAATATTTATCAGAATTAAAGCGTATAAAAAATGAGAATAGCCACAATTAATAAACTCTGCTGTCCTTTCGATAAAAAGGACTTAAAGCTTACCATAATCACCAAAGATGTTGAAGAAAACATTCTTGAAGGTTTCTTAACCTGCAAAAGCTGCAACAGGATTTATCCTATGGTAAAAGGGATCCCCATAATGAATCCTGACGAATACAGGGAATTTAAGCTGGAACAGCCCCTTCTTGAAAAATATCAGTCTCACTTAAAAGGGAAGAAAATTGAAAATTTCAGGCTCCTGCCAAATGATGATGAACCAAAAGAAATTGTGTAGGATCTAATCGTGGACAACTTATCGAAAATTGCCAAATTAAGCACCAATCCCGGGAGGTGGTACAGCTATTCCGTTTTTACATTTTTACCATTGTTATACGCCTCCCAGCCTTCTTTTAAGGCATAGGGAACAATTAGAAGGGCAGCTACGGGATCTGCCCACCACCAATCGAGAAAATGTACTGCCAGGATTCCTCCCAGCACGGCTATGGTTTGATACAGGCAAACAAAAGTGTCCTTGGAATCTGCAATTAATTCCTTACTGTCAAGTTTTTTGCCGTATTTGTATTTAAACCAGATCAGGAATGGGTTTACCACAAGGGAAACCAGCAGAATTATTAATCCCGCTGTACTCCAATCAGGAATTTCTTTATTAATTAATTTGGTGATAGAATCGTATGTAATAAAAGTACTTATTAGAAAGAAGGAAAGGGCAATAACAAACAGCGTGATCCTTTCCCTCCTTTGCACTTTTTTCTTACTTATATCATTCAGTTCGCCGTTAAGACGCCACCAAAGTGTACTTCCGGAAATAACTTCCACAACGCTATCCAATCCCCAACCAATTAAGGCAGAGCTGCCGGAAGAAAATCCTGCAATTAAGGAAACCAGGACCTCCATACTATCATAGATAATATTAAAGGTCTGGAGATTTCTTCCTTTTCTTAGATTACTTTCTCTTTGTTGATCTTTCATAATTAAGAATTAGCAGATTTTATTAATGGCTATGGCCACCTTCTCCTTTTTGCATTTGAGCCTGTAAATAATATGCATTATTGTAAGCGAACTGCGTACCGGGTGCTACCGGAGATAAAAAGTTAACAGCAACCCAGCCTCCACTACTCACACCAGTGGTAATTTTCACCGGCTGGAAACTCCAGGCATCTCCTTCCTTTTCTGCCTTAAAAGCAAATAAATCATCACCATCCCGGCCAATAGCAGCTTCAGGAAGGGCTGTAGTTTCAGAATTATCGGTTAAAATCCTTCCGCGAACATACATTCCCGGGATAAGGTTTCCTGGCCTGTTGTTTATTTCGGCATGTGCATGCACAGCTTTTCTTTCCCTGTCAAAAGATTTACTAATAGAGATAATTTCAGCATTAAGCTCCATTCCTCCCAGTGATTCTACAATGATTATAACCTCCTGCCCGGCTGTGACCTTAGAAATATCCCGTTCAAAGACCATAAGGTCGGCATGCACATCCTGGGTGTTCACCACTTCAAACATCGAGGTTTGTGCTTCTACAAACTGACCAGTTTTTACATTTGTTTCCTGCACAGTACCTACAATAGGACTCTTTATGGCTATACGCTGATTAATATTTCCCGCCTGAATGTTTCCTGAATTTAAATTGAGTAACTGCAACTGCGACTTTAATCCCTGCACCCTGCCTTTCGCATTCTGAAGTTCGGCTTCTGCCCGCTGAAAAGTTTCTCCCGAACCTACCCCGGCTTCATATAATTTCTTCTGCCTGCTAAATTCTTTTTCCTGGAATTTCAGCTGATTAGAGGCATTAAGAAAATCCGTTTGAACCTGGATAATATCGGGGTGGGAAATATAAGCCAGCACCTGTCCCTTACGTACTTCCTCCCCTTCAATAACCATTATTTCAACCACATTTGCTCCAATTACAGCAGTAACCGAAGCTTCATTTTGCGGTGGTACCTCCAGTTCCCCGTTAGCTTCCACAAAGCCTGCCATATTGCGTTCCTGCAGTGAATCTATCTCCATTCCCAAAGCATCAAATTGTTGCCGGGAAAGCATGGCTTCCTCTATTTCATCGTGACCTCCTTCTTTCTCTGTATGTTCTTCTGAAGGGACTATTTCATTTTTATCTTCAGAATCTTTACATGAAGTAAGGCTGAAAAAAGTAAAGATTACGAGTAATAATATGGTATTTATTGTTTTTATTTTCATTTTAATGCTGTTAATCGTTAAGAAAAAATTGAAGATTTGCATACGCTTTCAAGTATTGCTGAAGGGAATCCAGGGCATTTAATTCCACCTGTACCACCTTGTCCAGGATGTCGATAAATGCCAAATATGCTATTGCTCCTTCGTTAAAAGCAAGCAATGCTCCTTCCTTTTGTTCGGTAGTTACGGGTAAAGCTTCTTCTTTATAGTATTCCCAGGAAGCCTGCCATTTCTGATAATTTTTTAGCGCCTGTGAAAAATCCACCTCCAGTTGTCGTTTCTCAAAATCCGCAGCGCCCTCTTCCATTTCGGCTTCTATCTTTGCAGCCTGTGTATTGCCATAGGTTTCTCCTGAAAGAAACGGAATGGACAACCCTGCCTGATAACTGTAAAATCCGCTGTTACCGTTTACTTCCTGAAACCCGTATTGTAAGTTTAACTTCGGAAGCAAAGCTACCCTGG
Organism: Autumnicola edwardsiae; assembly: GCF_031846505.1. Lineage (NCBI taxonomy): Bacteria > Pseudomonadati > Bacteroidota > Flavobacteriia > Flavobacteriales > Flavobacteriaceae > Autumnicola > Autumnicola edwardsiae. Next base: position 58,786 of record NZ_JAVRHP010000007.1, on the reverse strand, counting down.
CGGCCTTGTGTTCTGCTTCGGCTACTTCCACGTTTTGCCTGGAAACTTCCAGCATCGGGTGCTCCTGAAGGTTTTCAGCTAAAAATTCTTCATTTACAATAAACTGAAAGTCCATTTCCTCCGGCACCGAATAATAACTCTCCTCTCCCAGCCAGAGGTTCAGCCTTTCAAGAGCAGTGGAATAATCGGTATATGCCTGTTCCTTTTGCATTGTTATCTGATTAACCTCACTTCTGGCGGTAATCATTTCCAGTCTGGAAATTGCCTCTACTTCATAGCGAATGGAAACAGCATTTTCAAACTGTTGATAAATAGAATCTAGTTCTGAAAATAAAGTGTATTTCCTTTTTGCTACAAAAGCTTCAATCCAGGCAGATTTCACCTCCCGCGCCACCTGCAGTTCAGATAATTCAAAGGCTTTTTCTGCTAAGAAAATCCGCTCGTTCTGCAACCGCAGTTTTGGTGCTATCCCTAAAATATCAATTCCCTGTTGCTGAAATCCCAGCCTGGTATATACTCCGCGGTCGTTTGCAATTTCTTCCCCCCCGGTTAATACCTGGGTGGTTCCAAAATCCCACGCCGACTTTCTCAAAACTTCCTGCTGTTCTACTTTAAGCTGTTTATTTTTTAACAGCGGAAAATTTTTAACAGCTAGTGCCTCTGCTTCAGCCATTGTTAAGACGGGAAAATCATCGCTTTCCTGCGCTGTCAGATTTTTAGGAACAAAACATAAAACAGACAGAACTATAGTAGCAATCACGGGTTTCCCAATAAAGTTCCTGCCGGTTGAACGTTCTTCCACCATTTTGTAAAGGATTGGCAAAATAAACAGCGTTAGAAATGTTGATGTTAGTAATCCGCCAATTACTACCGTTGCCAGCGGCCTTTGCACCTCTGCCCCGGCCGATGACGAAATGGCCATTGGTAGAAATCCAAGAACATCTGTAAGGGCAGTCAGCAGGATTGGTCGTATTCGTCTGCGTGTTCCCAGGCTTATACGTTCCTGTAGGTTGGTAACTCCTTCTTCCTTTAATTCATTTAAACCACTAATCAAAACGAGTCCATTAAGCACTGCCACTCCAAATAATACAATAAATCCTACTCCGGCAGAAATACTAAAAGGCATATCCCGCAACCACAGTGCGTAAACTCCGCCAATAGCTGCCAACGGTATAGCTACATAGATCATCGTGGTCTGTTTAAATGATTTTAAAGCGAAATAAATAAGAATGAATATGAGCAACAGAGCGATGGGCACTACCACCTGTAACCGGCTACTTGCTCTTTCCAGATTTTCGAATGCTCCACCGTACCTGATATAATATCCCGCCGGCAGATCAAATTCCGCATTCAGCTTTGTCTGGATGTCCTCTACCACAGACTTTACATCGCGATTCCTGATGTTTACACCAACGTTTATTCTTCTGTTAGTATTATCGCGGCTTATTTGCATTGGCCCGGGCTTATAACTTACCTCTGCTATTTCCCGTAGCGGAATTTGATTTCCTGAAGGCAAAGCAACATACAGGTTCCTGAGATTATCAATATTCGTACGGTGCTCTTCATCCAAACGGACGACCAAGTCGAACCGCCTCTCGCCTTCAAAAATAACCCCGGCCTTTCCCCCGGCGAAAGCAGATTGGACCAGAGAATTAAGATCGTTGATATTCAATCCATATTGTGCAACTTTGCTCCTGTTATAGTTCACTGTAATTTGGGGAAGACCTGCAGTTGCTTCGACCTTCATATCTGCAACCCCTTCTACGGTGGAGATAATACTTCCCATCTCTTCAGCCTTTTCAGCAAGAATGTTCAGGTCTTCGCCATACAATTTTATGGCAACATCTTCCCGAACGCCGGTAAGCAATTCATTAAACCGCATCTCCACTGGCTGTGTAAATTCGTAACTCACTCCCGGAATAATACTCAGGGTTTCCTTCATTCTCTCTATAAGCTCGTCTTTTGTATCTGCTGAAACCCATTCGGAACGGGGTTTTAGAATAACGAAGCTATCGGCCAGGTCCATAGGCATAGGATCTGTAGGCACATCAGAAACCCCAAACCTGCTCACTACTTGTTCAATTTCGGGATATTCACTTAGCAGAAGTTTTTCTATTTTGGTGGCTGTTTCTGTTCCTTCAGTTAAAGAACTACCCGGTTTCATTATGATATGAAAGGCAATATCACCCTCATCCAGCTGCGGTACAAATTCTCCACCCATTCTGATAAAAACGAAAACAGTAAGTGCTAAAAGGGCTATTCCTACACCTAAAACAACTTTTCCTTTATCCAGAGATTTTTTGAGAAGAGGTTCATACCTGGCCTCAAGCCAAAATATAAATTTATCGCCCCAGGATTTTTTTTGTGTCGTGGGCGCCTTTAGGAACAACGCCGAAATCATCGGTACATACGTAAGGCACAGGATCATTGCGCCCAGCATGGCAAACATAAAAGTGAGTGCCATTGGCCTGAACATTTTTCCTTCTATCCCTTCCAGCGCAAGGATGGGCAGAAAAACGATGAGGATGATTAATTGTCCAAAAAACGCCGAATTCATCATCTTCTTTGCAGAACCGGAAGCAATTTCATCTTTCTCTCCCTGAGTTAGCTGCTTGTTTTTATTGATCCTCTGGTAAATGAGAAATACTGTACTTTCTACAATAATTACAGCACCGTCCACAATAATCCCAAAGTCAATAGCACCCAGGCTCATTAAATTCGCCCAAACATCAAACACATTCATCAAAATAAAAGCAAAAAGAAGCGATAACGGAATCGTAGAAGCAACTATTAATCCGCCCCTCCAGTTTCCCAGCAACAAAACCAGAACAAAAATTACTATCAAACCTCCAACCATCAGGTTTTCACTAATTGTACCCGTGGTTTCGGCAATAAGTTCGCTCCTGTCCAAAAAGGGTTCTATGGAAACACCTTCGGGAAGTGATTTTTGAATTTCATCTATCCTGGTTTTTACATTTTCTATGACTTCGTTAGAATTCGCGCCTTTCAGCATCATTATCATTCCGCCTACTGCTTCCCCCTCTCCGTTCTTTGTTAGAGCTCCATAACTTACAGCACTTCCTGTCTTTACCGTAGCGACGTCCCTTACAGTTATCGGCACTCCTCCGGAAGTTGTAATGACAATATTTTCTATATCCTCCACACTTCTCGCCAATCCTTCCCCACGTATAAAGTTTGCCTGGTGGTTACGTTCAATATAAGCTCCGCCGGTGTTTTGGTTATTGTTTTTAAGTGCAGTGAAAATATCTGAAATACTAAGGCCAATCGCCCTGAGTTCATCAGGATCTACAGCAACTTCGTACTGTTTTATACGGCCGCCAACACCGTTAACTTCAACCACTCCCGGAACCATTGCCATTTGCCGCCGTACAATCCAGTCCTGTATCGTGCGGAGTTCAGCAAGGCTGTATTCCTCTTTATAAGGCTCCGCTACTTCCAACGTGTACTGATAGATTTCTCCAAGTCCGGTAGAAATGGGCCCCATAAATGTATTACCAAATCCTTCGGGAATTTCTTCTTCCACAGCCCTCAGTTTTTCACCCACCAATTGCCTTGGCAGATAAGTTCCCATATCGTCTTCAAAAACAATGGTTACTACTGAAAGGCCAAACCTGGAAACCGACCTTATTTCTAAGACTCCGGGAAGGTTGCTCATGGCCACTTCAACGGGGTAAGTGACAAACTGTTCAATATCTTCGGTACCTAAGTTGGGAGCCTGTGATATTACCTGCACCTGGTTATTCGTAACATCCGGCTGAGCATCTATGGGTACCTGGCTCATGCTCCACATTCCGAATCCAATAAGAACAAGGGTTAATAAACCAATTATAAATTTATTATTGATTGAAAAATCAATGATTTTATCTAACATCTGGTATTTTTATTTAATTCAGAAACTAATAGAAGAATAACTTAAGTAGTCATTCACGACAGGACATAGGTGTCCCTGGTCTGAATTAAATACGGGGTGGTTGAAGCAGGGAGCTGGAAAAATCTTTTTCCGGTGCTTCCAATCTTGTGGAAATAAGAGTGAGAATTTCGGGAGTAAAAATAGAAACTTCTGTTGATTGCAAATTTACTACATGCACATGGCAGCAGTGGCAATGGCAGAAAGGAGGACATAGATCTTCTGATGAGCCTTGCGGATTATCACTTTCAGCCTAAACTTCTATAGAAACCTCAGAATCTGAAGAAGAAGTCTGCGGCTCATCTGAACAATCCAGGAAGTTAAGTCCTAAAAAGTAAAAAGATAGTATTAGTGCTGCTATTTTCACAATGCAAATATAGAAATTATCTTGAACAGCAAATCGCTTACCGCTACAGATCTTCAGATTTACTCAGATATAGATTCCGGATAATCAGAAGGTCGGTTCAATTTTTTAAAATCAGGTCCCTGTCTTAAAATGGCAATTTTCGATATTTAGTACCGTTCAGAACCTTAAAGGCTTTTCTTCTGCAGCAGTTCTTATCTTTAACAGGACATGACCAAACAAGATTCAATTATGTTCAAAAAACCTGTTGCTATTTATCTCTTTTTCTTTCGTTTAAATAGTTATGATCGGTAAGGTCCAGGATCATTGGGGTAATACTGGTTTTGCCATGCCTTACCGCCCAGCGATCTGTCCCTTCTTCAACTTCTTCAATCTGTACTACGGTAAACCAGTAATGCTGCCTTCCCATGGGATCTTTATTGGCTATTACCTTACCATCATAATGCCTTACAGATTGGTGTGTCCAAAGGATCTCACCTTCAGGAGATCTGGGAAAGTTAATATTGAGCAGTTTACGTTCCTTTTCGTGCACCACTTCTTTAAGAGCATCAGAAACGAAAGGTTCCAGCGCCTCAAAATCTGTATCTTCTTCTCCTACTGAAACGCTTAATGCAATCCCCCTGATATCAAAAAGAACAGCTTGTCTTGCCGCGGAAAGGGTTCCTGAGTGCCATGCAGAATTTCCCAAGTTTGAGCCTATGTTAATACCCGAAAGCACCAAATCTATGTCTTCAAATAAGTGAGCGCCAAGTGCTACACAATCTGCAGGAGTGCCACTCACACGGTAAGCTTCTATTCCTTCAAAGTGAATAGGCGATTTTTTATAGGTAATTGGTTTTCCCGAAGTTATAGCCTGTCCCATAGAAGATTGCTCCACATCTGGAGCCATAACTATTACTTCACCATATTTTGCTGCTGCATGTGCCAGGCAGGAAAGACCCGGACTATAAATTCCGTCGTCATTGGTTACCAGTATTTTCATAATTTCAAATTTTTGGTTTAGGTTCTTCTACTTTAAATTACAAAAACCAATGTTTTCTTTAGCCTTTATTTCTGAAAACTGATAAACTTTATAGTTCTTATAACAGGAGGCTAACATTTATTCTTAAAGATTATTTTTTCAATCTTAAGTTATCGTTAATCTGAAAGTAGAGACAAATTTTGTGATTAACTTTATTCATAAATCTCTGCACATGAAGATGGTACAAATAGTTCATAATCCCACTGCGGGTAGCGGCGAACATAATAAGGAAGAGTTGATAGAAATTGTAGAGGCTTCCGGTTATCGCGCCCAATACATTTCTACCGACTATGTGTTTTGGAAGAAACAGCTTGATCTTCAGGAAACCGATGCTATTTTACTGGCCGGAGGTGATGGTACTGTGCGAAAACTGGCAAAAAATCTCATTAAAAAAGATCCTTCGCATATGGTGCCCATTCATTTAATGCCTTTAGGGACTGCAAACAATATTTCTAAAGTACTTAATGTTGCGCAAAATAAAGAGCATCATGAGATAGATCTAAATAGAAAAACTACGAACTTTAGCTACGGAAAGATTAAAAGTACAGTAAAAAAAGACTTCTTTTTAGAAAGTTTTGGCTTCGGAATATTTCCAAAGTTAATTTCAGAAATGAAAAAGAGAGATTCTCCCGATGATCCTGACAAAAAACTGAAGCAAACCCTGCAAGTACTTCTTGAAATTGTAAAAAGTTACAAGGCAAAAAAGGCAAAAATCAAAACCAGTGGCTTCAAAATAAAAGGTGTCTTTTTGCTTGTGGAAATAATGAACATTAAACTTATAGGCCCAAATTTTACACTGGCTCCAAATGCCCATCCGGCAGATGATCATTTCGATATGGTTTTAATTCCCGAAGAAAAGAGAAAAGACCTGGAGGGATATATTAGAAAACTTATAGAAAATAAAGCCTGTCATGCAGACCTGGAAAAAATTGTTACTGTGCTGCCGGTGCAAAAAGCCAGCCTTAAATGGAGCGGTTCCAGGGTTCATGTTGACGATACCCTTATTTCCGATTACTTCGGAAGTAAATTCAAAATAAAATTAGCTTCAGATCATTTACGATTTTTTACTGATGTTCCCGAAAAATCTCCTGAAGGTGAAAAATAACTAATTTTACTCGATAATCGAGATTTTAATGCTCCGGGGCTTGCCTCGAAATTGAAAATGATTTCTTCTTAATGCTTCGTGGGCTTGCCCCGAAGCAGTTTACTCTTTCGGATTCACAAAAGCTTCAATATCGGCAGTGGACAACTTTGGATTTGCACCTTCTTTAGCTGCCACCAATGCTCCAACCGCACAGGCATAATCTAATGCCTTTTGCGGATTTTCGTCTGTTAAAAGTTTTGCGATTAAAGTGGCCAGAAAAGAATCTCCGGCACCTACCGTATCTTTCACATTAGTTTGAAATCCGCTGTTATAGTACAATTTGCCCTCTGTTAAAAAAACTGCTCCGTGCTGCCCTTTGGTTACACAAATGGAGCGTGCCGAAGTTTTTTCAGAAATAAAATTAAGGTTTTGCTCCAGGGAATTAAATGGTGAACCCATCATTTCTGCAATTTCAAAAAGTTCGTCATCGTTAAATTTGATAATATCGGCCTGCGCAATCAGCTTCTGTAAAACCTCATTTTCATAATGTGGCGGCCTTAAGTTGATGTCTAAAACCTTGAGTTTTGCTTCCGGTAAAAGTTCAAAAAGTGTGTTGCCGCTAACTTTGTCCCGGCAAACCAAACTTCCGAAGATAAAAACTTCGGCTTTTCTTACAGAACGTATAATTTCTTCGGAAATAGCAATTTTATCCCAGGCAACCGGATAGGCAATTTCGTAAGTTGCAGATCCACCTGAAGAAAGGCTCACATTGACCACTCCGGTAGGATATTTTTCATCTTTGGCAATGTTTTTCACCTCAATATCAGCGGATTTTAAATACGAAATAAGCTTTTCCCCTTTTTTATGGTTTCCAACCCGGCTTATCATTTCGGTATTGATTCCGAAGCTACTTAAACGGGAAGCTACATTAAGCGGGGCACCGCCAATACGTTCTTCATCTGGAAATACATCCCACAGAACCTCTCCAAAACAAACTGCTTTCATATCCTGTTTCATCTTGTTCAATTTTAATCGGAAAATTTCTTTGATTTCATTACTTACGGTCGAAAATTGACATTTTAGGCACTACACTTAAGTTGGTTACTTCCTATTCGATCTGCCAAGGGAAAACTCTTTGCCAAGCTCTTCCAACGACTTTCCTTTAGTTTCGGGCATCATAAAGATTACGAAAAATAACTGCAGAATCATCATAAAAGTAAAGATTGAAAAAACAAACCCCGGCCCTACCGCAGAAATAAGAAAAGGAAAGACTGAAGGAATTGCGGCAGCCAGCAGCCAGTGGGTGGAAGATCCAAATGCCTGGCCTGAAGCCCGAAGATGGTTCGGGAATATTTCAGAAATAAAAACCCATATTACCGCTCCCTGTCCTATGGCATGTGCTGCTATAAAAATGAATAGAAACAATGGCACGTATAATCCCTGCCAGTCCAGAAAGAAAGCTGCTGCTACCAGCGACAGGGAAATTATGTAGCCAATTGAGCCAACCAGCATGAGCTTTCTTCTACCTACACGATCTATTAAAAACACACCAAGAAGGGTGAAAAGTAAATTTACAACTCCAACTCCAATGCTGCTTAACAGGGCTGTACTCTCACCAAGACCGGCAGATTCAAATATTCGTGGAGCATAATATAAAAAAGCATTAATACCTGATAACTGGTTAAAAAAAGCGATTAGAAAAGCAAGGATCAAAGGAAAACGATATTTCTTCATGAATATATTTTCCCCTTTTGCTTCTGCTTCAGACTGGGATTTTATCTCCTTCATTTTTGCCTCTACATTGTATGTAGGATCGATAATTTGAAGTACTTCCATTGCCTCTTTATCCCTTGAGCGCGAGATAAGCCACCTCGGACTTTTTGGAATAAAAAAAACAAAGATCATATAAACCACCGCAGGAATAGCCTCTACACCCACCATCCAGCGCCAGGGTTCTTCCCCGGTATTTCTTAGCAGATAATTTGAAAAAAAGGCAATTAAAATTCCGAGTACGATATTAAATTGATACAAAGATACCAGCCTGCCCCGGTTTTCCTGAGGAGCAATTTCTGAGACATAGGCAGGAGCTGCGATAGTGGAAGCTCCTACTCCCAAACCGCCAATAAACCTGAAAACAGCAAAGGAAATTGGATCGTTTACCATTGCAGAACCAAGTGCGGACACAAAATAGAGTAAACCTATTACCAGAAGTGTATTTTTTCTCCCAAACCTGTTTGTTGGAAAACCTCCAAAAAGAGCTCCCACCACAGTTCCCCAAAGGGCCATTCCTATTACTACAGAACCATGAAAAGCATCTGTTGTGCCCCATAATTCCTGGAGCTGCTGATCTGCTCCTGAAATTACAACCGTATCAAAACCAAAAAGAAAGCCCGCTAATGCGGCACTTATGGACCAGGTAAAAATCTTCTTCATATTAACATTTTAGTGCTAACTTATCAGGAAAGCAGCAGTTGGATTATTTGATTTTTCATATTCCAAACCTTGGAAGGCTTCAGGAGCTGAGGGCAATTTAGTTAAATATTGAGAAAAGCTTCAGGTTTCTATTAAAATGAAATCCAAATCAGAAAATTCCTTTTTAAATATGATGAAAATTAATTTTTTGCTACCTTTTTAAAAAGAAGAAGTTATGAAACCACTTTCCAAAGACCTAAAACTACATCTTCAACTTTTTAGAGGAATAATTTTTATTTTTACTGCACTTGCTTTCAGCTCTTGTAACGACCGTAAAAATGTTTCTAAAGACGATAACACTTCTTCCGAAGCATTTAACGATCAGCAAATCGGGCATATCGTACTGCAGGTTTCAGATTTACAAGAATCACAGCGTTTTTATGAAGACTTCCTGCATATGAGAACCAATGAAGAAGCCAGTTATAACGGCAAAAAGCGTATCTTTTTAAGTGCTACAGAAAGTCACCACGAACTGGTTCTAAAGGAAGGTTTGCAGGAAAGAATTGCCACCAGTAAAAGGTACCTTCAACAATTGGCATTTAAGCTGAACAGCCGCGAAAAACTTGCGGAATATTATCAAAACCTGGAAAGGGAAAACTTAAATCCCGAACTTAAAGATAACCAGATTAGCTGGTCGCTTTATTTTTATGATCCTGACAGTGTTTATATAGAATTGTACTGGGACGTGCGGGATGAAGAATTTGGTGATCAAAAATTAAGGGGAATACAGGAAGAATTGAGTCCGGAGCAACTTCTTAACGGCCCAAATTCTGGAGAGTTATAAGTTTTGGCTTCTTTTTCAGTTAAAATCGAAAATTATATTCAATCAGAAATTATAACTTTACTCTAAATATTCTTATCAGTTATAAAAGAGTCCGAAAGAGAAGCTTGATTACCTCACAAAACAACCTTAAATGCAACTGAACAAATTTATAGATCACACTAATTTAAAACCGACAGCGACACCACAGGATATTAAGAATTTGTGCGCTGAAGCCGTAGAACATCAATTTTATGCCGTTTGCGTAAACGGCTGTTACGTTCATCTCGCCCATGAACAGCTTAAAACTTCGAAGATCAAGCTGGCTGCAGTTATTGGATTTCCGCTTGGTGCAATGGATACCAAATCTAAAATTTTTGAAGCTGAACAATGTATAGCCCAGGGAGCCGATGAGATAGATATGGTCATCAATATCGGGCAGTTAGAAGCAGGTAATTTAGAAGTTGTTCAAAATGAAATTGCGCTTATAAAAAAAGCAATTGGAAGAAAAATCCTGAAAGTTATCATCGAAACCTGTTACCTTACCAAGGAAGAAATAATTGCGGCATGTAATTGTGCGCTCCGTGCAAAGGCAAATTTTGTAAAAACATCTACAGGCTTTGGAACTTCCGGTGCCAGTTTTGAGGATGTAAAACTGATGAAATCTATAGTAAAAGAAGAACTTCAGATAAAAGCTTCAGGCGGAATAAAAGACACCGAAACTGCAGAAAAATATATTAAACTTGGGGCAGCCCGCCTGGGTACCTCTTCAGGAATATCTTTAATCAAAAATATATGAGCATTCACATAAATGCAAAAAAAGAAGAAATTGCAGAAACTGTTCTTTTACCGGGAGATCCCTTAAGGGCAAAGTGGATTGCAGAAGAGTTTCTTGAAAATGCTGTACAGTATAATAATATAAGGGGAATGCTGGGATTTACGGGCACTTTCCAGGGAAAAAAGGTTTCAGTGCAAGGTACGGGAATGGGAATTCCTTCTACGCTTATCTACTGCCACGAACTGATAAACGAATTTGGAGTAAAAAATCTTATCCGGGTAGGTTCAGCAGGATCTTATCAGGAAAAAGTTAAAATAAATGATATTGTAATCGCAATGGCGGCTTCTTCTACATCGGGTATTAACACTGCAAGATTTCCGGGTGCACATTTCTCCCCTACTGCAGACTCAGAACTCTTTTTGAGAGCAGCTAATTATTCACAGACAGAAAATATAGCAGTGCACGCCGGGAATATTCTTTCTTCTGATGCTTTTTATGAAGAAGATGAGAATGAATATCAAAAATGGGCAAAATTCAACATCCTTTGTGTCGAAATGGAAACTGCAGGAATTTATACCGTCGCAGCACAGCACGGCGTTTCTGCCCTTTCCATATTAACAATTTCCGATTCCCTGATTAGCGGAGAAAGTTTAAGCGCTGAAGACAGGGAGAGGTCCTTTTCTAAAATGATTAAAATCGCCCTTAATACTGCGGAATAAACAACACAGACCGAAAACTGCCAATTTAATGAGGTCACAATTTGAATATTCAAAGCATACTATTTTCTGCATCCAGAAGCTTAAAACTGAAGAAGTGAGTGATTCATACAGCCATTAAAGTAATAAAAACCGCGTAAAAATGTAACTTTACGATTAAAACATATATCATATGGCTTTTATTCGGAAAATTTAAAGCCAATTAACAAGCCGAAACTTAATAACCAATTCAAAAATTAAAAATGGAAAATTACACTGCCAATAAAGACAGGTACGATAAAATGCAATACCGCCGTTGCGGTAAAAGTGGAATTCTGCTCCCCCTTCTTTCGCTGGGACTCTGGCACAACTTTGGGGACAATGACGATTTTGACAACGCCAGGAACATTTTGAGAACAGCCTTTGATAATGGTATAACTCACTTTGATTTAGCTAATAATTACGGCCCTCCTTATGGCTCGGCAGAGAAAAATTTCGGTAAGATCTTTGCAGAAGATTTTAAGCAATACAGGGATGAACTTATAATTTCCACCAAAGCAGGCTGGGATATGTGGCCCGGGCCTTATGGTAATTTTGGTTCCAGGAAGTATCTCATTGCCAGCCTGGACCAATCTTTAAAAAGAATGGGATTGGATTATGTGGATATTTTTTATCATCACAGGTCAGACCCAGACACTCCTCTGGAAGAAACAATGGGTGCACTGGATCAGATTGTAAGATCAGGAAAGGCTCTGTATGTAGGAATTTCTCAATATTCTCCAAAAGATACCGCCAGAGCCGCAGAAATCCTAAGGGAACAGGGAACTCCATTTCTAATTCACCAGCCGCGCTATAATATGATGGATCGTTGGGTAGAAAATGGGTTATTGAACACGTTGGAAAGGGAAGGTATTGGCAGTATTGTTTTTTCACCTCTTGAACAAGGAATTTTAACGTCTAAGTATCTGCACGGAATTCCAGAAGATTCGAGGGCAGCTACCAAAGGCAGTTACCTTGATGAAACCCAGATTACACCCGAGGTAGTGGACCAGGTTCAGAAACTAAATAAACTTGCAGAATCAAGAAATCAAAGTCTGGCGCAAATGGCGGTGGCATGGTTATTAAAAGATGAGCGTGTAACTTCTGTACTTGTGGGCGTGAGCAAGGTTTCCCAGCTGGAGGATAACATCGCAGCGTTGCAAAACCTGAAATTTAGTGAAGAGGAATTACAGAAAATAGAGGAAATTCTCAAGAAGGATTAATTGCGCCTCACTGCAAAATGTCCTTATGAATATCGTCTTTTTGAGGTCTGAATTTTAAAAACCGAAACAGGATAGAAGACCCAGGATCGCTTCGCTGCAAGAAACAAGAGGCAGGAGAAAAATATTTTATGAAAAGATTAAATTCTCCTGCTATATGAGTGTTTTCTCTTGTTTTTCTGCGGAAATCAGCGGAATCCGCGGGAGAAACTGAGCTATGCAACTATTCTCTGCCGATAAATGCCATTTTAAAACCGAAACGGAAAAGAAGACCCAGGATCGCTTTGCTCCAAGAAACATGAGGAAAAAAGAAATATTGTTCTTGTTCAAAAACAAAATTTCCCGCTATTGGGATGATATTTTTTGTTTTTCTGCGGAAATCTGCGGAATCCGCGGGAAAACTCTGAAGCAGAAGTTTATTCTATTTCGATAATTGCCATTTTAAAACCGCCACCTGCTTTTTAATAACTGACAACAGACAACAAATCGGAAGTAAAAATCAAGATTGCTTTTTAGTTAATACAAACTTCCAAAAGTTCGCAATCTTCCCCTTCTATCTCCACTTTTTGAATATTTGCAGGAATTAAGATCGTTTGGCCCTGCTTAATATTTTCCGAATTCCCTTTTACAGAAATTTCAGCCTGTCCACTAACACACATGTAGATTACAAAAGAATCCAGATCAGAATAATCTTTTTTCAGCTTTCCTTTAATTGGGAGGTAATTTGTTGTAAAATACTGGCACCGGGCTATATTGGAAGACTGATTGATATTTTTGTCGTAGCTCAATTTAAAGTCGTCCTTTCTCTCAAAATCTATCGCGTCTATTGCCAACGCGGTATGAAGCTCCCGGCCATTACCATCTGCATCTTTCCTGTCCCAATCGTAAATTCTATACGTAATGTCTGAGGTCTGCTGAATTTCTGCCAATAAAACCCCGGCTCCTATAGCATGGACCTTACCTGTATTTATAAAAAAGCTATCTCCTTTCTTTACCTCTTCAAAATTCAGAAGTTTAGTAATCTCACCCGCTTCCAGAGCCTGAAGGTAGTCATCGCGACTTATAGTCTCTTTAAAGCCAACATTTATTTTAGCATTATTATCAGCCTGCATTATATACCACATTTCTGTCTTTCCAAAGGAATTATGCCGCTTTTTTGCAAGCCGGTCATTGGGATGTAATTGAACTGAAAGTTCTGTACTCGCATCAATAAATTTTATAAGTAAGGGAAAATCGTTGCCAAACTGCTCATAAATTTTCTCTCCCAATAAGTAGCCTTTGTTCTCTTCTATAAGCTTTTTCAAAGAAGTACCACGTAAGGAACCGTTTTCAACAACCGATACATTATCCTGCACTCCGGAAATTTCCCAGCTCTCACCAAGATTCTCGACAACAGAATGCTTGTTTAAAATATCTTTTAATTTATTTCCACCCCAAATCTTTTCCTTCAGTATCGGTGTGAATTTTAACGGGTAATCTAACATTGAAGAGTTTTTTGATTTGTTTAAGTCGATCAAATATAGTTTTAAAAATGATTACATAAAAATTAAGCTTTCTAAAATTGGGTATAATAATCGTGATTCTGTAGGAGTCAGAAATTGAAAGAAAAACTCAACATAGAATCACTTTATCGATAAAAATTTGTGTTTTACAGATTATCCTAAACTATGTGAATGTATAATGTAAATACCTCTTATATTTATCACGCCAAATCTACACTTAATACCTGCTTAGCTCAAGACTATAAAACATGTCAGCTTTGATTCAGGAAATTAATTACATACAAACAACAGAAGAGGAATATAATCAAATTGCTTCTGTAAAAATATTGGTGGACGAGGTCTACGCAAAAGGGAATTTTTTTCATTTACCATTAAAAACGCTCGAATTAATAAGACGCTTCAACGGGTTATTCGATCGTGTTGTTAAGGAGGAAGAGCAAACTCCCAGCCTTGTGAATCAACTGATAATAAATTCTCAACATCTGGAACAGCAACTAATGGTCCAGGAATTTTAAGCGGCTTTAAAGCCGCTTTTTTAATAAGGATAAATACCCCGAGGGCTCGCCTATTTAGTAGATGCTAGAAAGGTTGAAAAATTATTCCATTGAAATGCTCCGAAGGCTTGCCCCGCAGAAATATTATTACCTGGTACTTAGTAACTTCCATGACTACTAAAAAGCATTTTTAGTTATAATTCATTTTTTTAAATAAAAAACATTGTTTTATCTGCAAAGACGTTTATATTTGCAACCGCAAAAACGGTCGCGTAGCTCAGCTGGATAGAGCACCTGCCTTCTAAGCAGGCGGTCCCAGGTTCGAATCCTGGCGCGATCACCGGAAAAACCCTTGTAAATACAGGGGTTTTGTTGTTTTTAGTACTTAATCATTTTAGGTTATAGAAAAAAAACGCGCACTTTACGCGCACTTTCTAATTTTTGTAAAAAAATAATTCGATTTGATATAATTTGATGCAAATCATAATGTTAGGCTAAGCTTAAACTTGAAAAAGAACTTATTTTTTATTGCTAATAGTTTTCTTCAAGATTCTTTATTGACATAGGAGACCGCGTGGATCTCGCGCTATCCCTTGTCCAAAGATGAATTTTGGATTAATATTTATATGTCCCCGCACCCATAAAAAATCATAGTGTGCCGCATTCTCTATTATAGAACTTCCAGCAGAATTCAGAATTTTAGCAGGGTAAATAAAAGCATAAGTATTCTTCCTCGGGTAAAGTTTGGGTCAATCTCTTAGTTTCAAAAATTAAGTAGCCGCCAAGAGCACCCAGGCCAAAACCTTTTAATAAAACCTGCCAAATATTGTCATGCTTTTATATTTATAATAGCTCCAATTCCACCTATAACTGAAACTCACCTATATTTGTAAGACCAGCTTCTAATTCCGAACTTTGATCGTTTTCCCCGGCCTAATGAAAAACTGGAAAAATAAAAAACAATAATTTTATACCATCAGGCAGTTCTAATTAGGGGAAGCTTACACTTCCTATTATGTAATTATCAATTTTAATCTGAAGTTTTTCCATATAAAAAAACGGGTTCAACCTTTTAAGAGCTGAACCCATTCTAAAATATTCCGATTAAATATGTTGGAAAGTACTAGGCAGGAATTTCCATAGCTGCTTTTTCCCGCTTCCAGTTGCGGTGCTTACTAATGGCCTTTATAAATTTCTGCGGACTTTCATTTATGCATACTGCTTCGTCATCTTTAAAATCCTTACCGTAAGTGGCATCAAAAAGTTCTTCTGCTTCACTATCAAGAGCTATGGCCTTGCAGTGCTTTAAAGCTTCATTTATAAACTTTTTGGCTTTTGCCTGCTTCATAAGTGCATCTATGCTCTTCTTTCCACCAGGAATGTACAGGGCGTCAAAAACAACACTTTCTGTAGTCATAAGCGCATGTGCCACTTTGTGAGAATCTCCTTTATCACACTTTATAGTTCCTCCATGAACCCCTACGATCTGTACCATCGCTCCTGCGTCTTCCAAAGGCTTTTTTATCTTATTATAGTCACTTTCACTAAAGCCGTCTCCCGCCAGGACTGCTATTTTTCTTGTAGCAATACCTTCTGAAGGAAGAAACTCCTGGCTTAAAGCTTTGGATTTATCCAGATAATTCTTTGCAGGGCCCGGCTGTTGTTTCTCTACATCAGCATCTGCTCCTATTGCCTGATTTAAAGGCTGGTCAACTTTTTCCGGAATTTCCATACCAAGGTTTACTGAAACTTTTGCTGCAAGACTTTCATCTATTTGGGCAAGGATGTAAAGCATGCGCTCCTTTATATGGTCGTAGGTACATTTTCCCAGTTCAAAGGAATAGGCCTGTACCACATGCTCCTGCTCGTGCTCGGTCAAACTGCGATAAAATAAAGCGGGTTGGGAGAAGTGATCGTTAAAGCTCTCACTGCGTTCCCTGATTTTTTTCGCATCTATGCGCTCTTCATAATGGCTAAATCCACCTTCAGCTATTTTAGCAAGGTGAGGACAACCGCCTCCAATCGAATTTGGAAAATATGCAGTTTTCCCTTTATTTACCGTCATTCGCATATGTGCGTCCCGCTGATTATTATGAATTTCGTTTACCGGGCGATTGATTGGGATTTCATTAAAATTAGGACTTCCTAACCTGGACAATTGCGTATCTGTGTAAGAAAACAATCGTCCCTGTAACAATGGATCATTTGTAAAATCTATTCCCGGGACTACATGGCCGGGATGAAATGCCACCTGCTCGGTTTCAGCAAAGAAATTATCGGGATTTCGGTTTAGCGTCATTTTTCCAATGCGTTTTACCGGGACCATTTCTTCAGGAATTAATTTTGTAGGATCTAAAAGATCAAAGTCGAATTTGTGCTCGTCTTCTTCGGGAACTATCTGGAACCCTAATTCCCATTCGGGATATTTTCCGGCATCTATCGCATCCCAGAGATCTCTCCTGTGGAAATCTGCATCGGCACCATGAATTTTCACGGCTTCGTCCCAGGTAACAGATTTTACCCCTAATAATGGTTTCCAATGGAATTTTACAAAGTGCCCTTTTCCTTCAGCATTTACAAGTCTGAATGTGTGTATTCCAAAGCCTTCCATCATTCTGAAACTCCGCGGAATTGCGCGGTCACTCATTAACCATATTTGATTATGAAGCGTTTCCGGTGTATGCGAAACAAAATCATAAAAAGTATCGTGGGCTGAAGCTGCCTGCGGAATTTCCCTGTCCGGTTCTGGTTTTACAGCATGGATTAGATCCGGAAATTTCATTGCATCCTGGATAAAAAATATGGGCATGTTGTTTCCAACTAAATCGAAAACACCTTCATCTGTATAAAATTTGGTGGCGAAACCTCGTACATCACGGGCAAGATCTGCCGATCCTTTAGAACCCGCTACAGTAGAAAAACGTACAAATACAGGTGTTTTTCTTGAAGTATCTGTAAAAATTCCTGCTTTGGTAAATTCCTCCTGATTCTCATATAGTTCAAAATAACCGTGGGCACCACTTCCGCGGGCATGCACAATACGCTCCGGAATACGCTCATGGTCAAATTGAGTGATTTTCTCTCTTAAAATAAAATCTTCCAACAAGGTCGCACCACGTTCTCCTGCTTTTAAGGAATTGTTGGTGTCGTTAACCTTTAAACCCTGATTGGTGGTCATCGTTTTCCCCTTGGGATCAGAGGTATTCTTCTTTAAATCTTCAATCTTTTTTGAAGATTTTTCTTCCTTTTCTTTCATAACAAAATTTGATTAGGTTTTGAATTGAAATTAAGTTAATCTATAGAAACAGACTGTAAAGAAACTGTTAAACAAAAATCCCAGGGTCATAAATATTGGTGACTTCTTTTCAGGTTAAAGAGGTGTTTCCAAAGTGCCAGTTATTAATCTTTTTTAGTAAAAAAACCAGCACAGCAGGTCATAAAGACACTAATTATTTTTCCTATAGGTTTAGTAGGATATTTTTGAAGCAGACTGGATTTCTAAAATTACACTTATCCGCTCTTAGGATTTTTACGCATCGATATTGTGAAATTTAAGCATGCCTGCTTAATCCAGACGAGCACAAAATCTGTCCATAAGTTCCTGGCAGATTTTTCTTGTTGCTTTTTGGATGTGCTTTCTTAACAGAAAAGGTGAGGCTACAAATTTGGCAATTATCGGCCTTCAGTGGTTGGTAGTAATGAAAATATTAGTTTTTGAACCGGAATCACTTCATCACAAAGAACATAAAGGCCTTTTCTGATTTATTTTTTAGGTTGGCTTTATTATTTGCAGCTTTTTATTCAAAAGTCACCCAATCTACTTCAACTTTTTCTCCTTTTTGAAGCTTTAAAACAAGATCCTGAACACCGGACACCTCATTTTGCACAGGGGCAGTTAAAATATTCCAGTCTGCGCCTTTTTTAACGGTTACTTCAGAAATAATCTGACCATTTCCTGCAATTTTTAGATGTAAAATTCCTCCTTGTAAAGATCGAGCCTTAAATTTTACAGTTTTCGGTTTAGCGGAAGAAAAAGCGACATTGTTATATTTTACCCAGGATTCAGGTTTTTTCAGAACAATTTTCCAACCTTTAAAAGTATCTGTACTGTCTATAAATTTAATCGAAGCTCCAGATTCACTTATTTCGCTATATCTGTCAAACTGGATTTTATTTGAACTGTCTGTAATGCCCACACCTCTGTGGGTAGGGATTACTTTTTCAATTAATCCGTCTTCAGTAAAAAAGAGGCTGTCGGCTCTAATCGACCTGTTCTTATCAAAATTTGGAGAAAGTTCACTATCATGATAAAATAGTATCCATTGATCCCGAAATTTTGTAATGGAATGGTGGTTGGTCCAGGTATTGTTAGGCGATTCATCCATAACCACACCCTGGTGTTCAAAGGGCCCCAGCGGATTATCGCCGGTGGCATATTCCAGTCTTTCAATATTGTTCGCAACATGAGGGTATGTGAGGTAGTACGTACCATTCCGCTCAAAAACCCAGGGACCTTCTATATGTCCCTTCTTCGGTAATTCAAAAATTTCAGGTTCTGAAGCCAGTTCCAGCATGTTATCCTTCAGCTTCGCTCCAAAAATTTTGTCCCGCGACCAGTAAATATAAGCCTGACCGTCCTTGTCTATAAACACGTTTGGATCTATCCCCTGCACGCCTTTAATTGGCTCCTCCTCGGGTTCAAAAGGCCCTTCAGGATTATCGGCAATCGCAACACCAATAGAAAAACCACTTTCACCAGAACTGGCTCCTTTGGTCCTGGTGGGAAAATAGAAATAATATTTACCATTCCTCTCAATCGCATCTGGAGCCCACATACTATTGGCACCGGGATCTCCCCAGGGCACATCTTCCTGACTCAAAATCACCCCGTGATCTGTCCATTCCTGCAAATCTTCCGAAGAAAAAACATGGTAATCTGGCATACAAAACCAGTTTTTCCTCCCATTGTTTTCGCTGCAATAAATATCGTGCGACGGATATACGTAAACCCTGTCCCCAAAGACCCTGGCAGAAGGATCTGCAGTAAATTGATCCATAATTAAAGGATTTTGCGCCCAGGTATTACCGGCCATGCAAAAAGTAATAAAAATAAACAGAATTGCTGAAAGCCTTCTACTGCAGGCACTTTTATGGTTTTTTATTTTTAACATTTTGAATTTGTTTGAGTGCAATTTGAAGATAGCAAAATCTTTACGTCACCTGAAATGTTATAGTAAAAATGAAATTTATCTGGTTTTGGTTAATTTAATAATATCCTTAATTACAGATTTTGGTTCATTCTCCCTGTTAAAAAGCAAAGGATAATCTGTTCTTCCCCTTACCGGCCAGTTGTTCTTCCAGGAATTTCCGTCATTCACTCCCCAAAGTGTCACGCGTGAAATCACGTCCTGATGCTTGAGAAAAAGATTAAAAAATGCTGTGTACCGTTCGTTAAATTGTGCTTCTACAGTAGCTGGCAGCTCCTCCTTAAAAGGGTTCATTTCATCTTCATATTCAAAATTTTCAGAAATATTGGCACCTGCATCACCCCAGGGAGATGGCAAAACGCTAAGATCCAGTTCAGAAATCACCACCTTCCCGAGAGCTCCAAAAGCTTCTAAGCTTTGTTCAAATTCCTTAATATCTGGATGGTTTAGGCCAATATGTCCCTGCATGCCAATACCGTGTATAACAATTCCCTCTTCCTTTAATTTCTGAACCATTTTTACCACACCTCTACGTTTTCCCGGATTGGACATGGAATAATCATTATAAAAAAGTTGAGCTTCGGGATCTGCCTCATGAGCAAATTTAAAGGCAAGTTTTATAAAATCTTCACCAATAATATTATAGAATTCACTTTCCCGAAAACTGCCGTCATCCAGTATAGCTTCATTCACCACATCCCATGAATCTACCTTTCCTTTATAACGGCCCACGACTGTATAAATGTGATCTTTCATTCTCTGGACAAGTACCTCCCTGGAAACGGTTTCCCCTTCTTCATCTACAAAAAACCACTGCGGAGCCTGGGAATGCCAAATAAGCGTATGGCCGTGAATATGCATATTATTACGTTCACCAAACTCGACAAAGCCGTCTGAAAGTGAGAAGTCATATTCTCCTTTCCGGGGCTGAATGCGACCGCTTTTCATGCAATTTTCAGCCACAATAGAATTGAAATGTTGCTTTACAACTTCCATTTCTTGCGGTGCCTGTCCTAAAACCTGATAAGCGTTTAACGCCGTACCGATATAAAATTTATTCTGAAAAGCTTTATGTAAAACAGGATCAGGATTTTTCTTTACAGAATTGGTTTGAGCCTCAAAATTTAGAGAAACGAGACTTAAGCAAAAACTAAAAAGCAGCGTAAAAAAGCGCATGTTAATTGTCATAATTTGAACCTTAAATGTGCAATTTACACTTTTGTTTTAATTGATATGACTGTAATTGAGGGAATTTATTTCATTGTTTTTCATTTATTACAGATTAAATATTCAGTAGAACCAATAGACACAAAACCGAAAAACATTTAAAATTTCTCCGCCGATATTAAAATTCCAGGTGCTACAAAATACTGCTTGTTTCAGAAATGATTGTTATTATTGTATATGTTTGATTTCCGACTTAAAGTTTTTAGCACCGTAGCAAGAAGGCTCAGCTTTACCAAGGCTGCCGAAGAGCTGCTCATTTCCCAGCCTGCGGTTACAAAGCACATAAAGGAGTTGGAAAACCAATTTGGCCTGGCATTATTCGACAGAAGGGGAAATAAGGTGCTGCTTTCTCCCGCCGGGGAAATTCTCTTAAGCCACACCACCGAAATTCAGAAAATTTACCAGCGCATAGAATTTGATCTCAACCAGCTAAACAGTGCTTTTAAGGGTACGCTGCATGTAGGATCCAGTACTTCCATAACCCAATATATCCTGCCACCGTTGCTGGCGCGGTTTCACAATATCCACCAGGAAGTAAAGGTGGAATTGCTCAGTGGAAATTCAGAACAGATTGAGCAGGCTTTACTGAATAAGAAAATAGAACTGGGCGTAATAGAAGGTCAATCCAAACGCCGTGAAATAAGTTATACGCCATTTCTAAAAGATGAAATCGTCCTTGTGTGTGGCAGTAAAAATTCCATGGCCAAAAAGGATGAAATCAAACCGGAAGAGCTAAAGAAAATTCCGCTTTTACTTAGGGAACCGGGATCGGGAACGTTGGAAGTTACCGCCGACGCTTTGAAGCAAAAAGGAATCCGACTGGCCGACCTGCAGGTGGAAATGCAACTGGGAAGCACCGAAGCTATTAAATCTTACCTCCAGCACTCAGATTGTATGGCATTTGTTTCCCTTCACGCTATTCTCAAGGAATTGGAAAGCGGGGTTCTGAAGATTATTGAGATCAAAAAGCTTCCCATTCATCGTAATTTTTATTTTATCACTCCCCAAGGTCCGGAGGGTGGACTACCCGCCCTGCTGATCCAGTTCCTGCTCAGAAACCATAATTTTTAATTATGCCAGGAGAGGGTTATTTTTCTCGAATGCCTTACTTATCTCCTGAAAAGATCTGAAAACTTATTAAAAAAGATCCTGTTCAACCTGACTTTTTATTCTTCCCTTAAGATCCCTTAAATTCTTTTATCGATATAACTTCAGGTTATCCTATATTAATATTTGCAATTGGTATTAGTATATTGAATGACTTACTTTCGTAGTCTTCAGAACACAGCGAGAATTAATTTTGAAAATAGAGAGACATGGATTTAAAGAAGGGGCCTTTTAGCGATAAGCAAGCTGAAAAACTTAGTGAAGCATTATCAGGATTAGATTCCGGACAGCTTCAATGGTTGAGCGGATATTTTTCCGGTATTATGCAAGGTTCCTCTGTAACTTCAGCAGAAGCTGTCCAACAGAACGCTACCGCTACTACAACTGCTGGAGCCTCCAGACCGCAAAAGCTACATATTCTTTTCGGTAGTCATACCGGTAACAGTGAAGGTTTAGCTGAAAACCTGGCCACGCGGGCAAAGGAGAAGGGCATAGAAACAGAAGTTTCAGATATGGCTTCTTTTAAAGCAAGAAACCTGAAGAAAATTGATAACCTTGCCGTGATTGTAAGTACTCATGGTTTGGGAGAACCTCCTGTGCAGGCAGAGGATCTTTACAATTTTATACACAGCAAAAAAGCGCCGGACCTTTCTCATATGAAATTTTCTGTGCTGGCATTGGGAGATAGTAGTTACGTTGATTTTTGCCAAACCGGAAAAGATTTTGACGCTGCGCTGGAAAAACTGGGAGCTGAACGTATTGGTCCGCGGCAGGATTGTGACGTAGATTACGAAGAGGATGCAGAAGCATGGCAGGAGAAATTTCTTGATGCTTTTGCAGAAACTTCTGTTGAAGCACCTTCCGCAGAGGCGCAGAGTGAAATAGCTGCCCCTAAAGCCGAAGCAAAATATTCCAGGAAAAATCCATTTGAAGCCACTATTATTGAAAAAATAAAATTAAACGGAAGAGGGTCTTCCAAAGAAACCATTCACCTGGAACTTGATTTGGAAGGATCGGGCTTAACTTACGAGCCCGGTGATGCCCTTGGGGTATATGGAGCAAATTCTTCTACATTAATAGATGAAGTTTTAAAAGCCACTAAACTTTCAGGTAATGAAGAAGTTGAAAGCCACAAAGGAAAAAAGAGTTTGAATGAAGCTTTAACTTACGATTATGAATTAACACCGCTTTCCAGACTTTCCCTTACAAAATATGCCGAACTTACAGGAAGTACAAAGTTAGAAGACCTTCTTTCAGACAACGATAAGGTCCTCGAATATCTTACTGGACGGGATATTTTAGATTTAATACAAGAAGAATCCTATAAATTAAAACCGGATGAACTGATTTCGGTATTAAGAAAAAACACTCCCAGAATGTATTCTATCGCCTCCTCGCAGCAGGCCGTTGAAGATGAAGTGCATTTATTGGTCTCGGTTGTTAGGTACAATGCATTTGGAAGGGATAAAGAAGGGCACTGCTCTACTACGCTGGCAGACCGTCTTAAGGTAGACGATAAAGTAAAAGTTTTTGTAGATAAAAACAGTAGGTTCAAGCTTCCGCAAAATCCCGATGCGCCGGTTATAATGGTAGGTCCCGGTACAGGTGTCGCTCCTTTCAGGGCTTTTATGCAGCATAGGGAGCTGGCAGAGAAAAAAGGAAAGTCCTGGTTATTTTTTGGAGACCGCAACTTTAGAACTGATTTTCTTTATCAAACAGAATGGCAGCAATATCTTAAAGAAGGTTTGCTTACAAAGGCAGATGTTGCTTTCTCCAGGGATCAGCAGGAAAAACTTTATGTACAGCACAGGATGTTGGAAAACGGAAAAGAACTTTATGAATGGCTGGAAGAAGGTGCGCATTTTTATGTATGTGGCGATGCCAAAAGAATGGCAAAAGATGTAGACAATGCCTTGCGGGAAATAATTCAGCAACAGGGCGGCGTAACTCCGGAGAAAGCAGAAGAATACATTAAATACCTTCAGGTATCAAAACGATATCAGACAGATATTTATTAATCAGATTACGCGAAAATTCAGAGACTTTAAAACCAATGTGGACTTGCTGAACTTCAGCTGAAATTTACTGGCAAAGGTTAAAAAGGAATTTATAACTTAGACAAAAGGCAGAATTATGGATGAGCAAAAGTTATCGGAAGACGAATATATAAAAGACAAGAGTAATTTTCTTAGGGGCACCATAAAAGAAAGCCTTAGGAATCCGCTGACGGGTGCTTTGGATCCTGATGATGTAAAGCTTATAAAATACCATGGTTCCTATCAGCAATACGACCGGGACCTGGACACCGAACGGAAAAAGCAAAAACTGGAGCCACTTTATCAGTTCATGATAAGGGTGAGGACCCCGGGAGGAATTACAACTCCAAAGCAGTGGATTGCTCTGGATAAACTATCAGATCAATACGGAAACGGGACGATGAAGCTTACCACAAGACAGTCTTTTCAGTTTCATGGGATTTTCAAGAATGAGCTTAAGCCTACAATCAAAGCTATAAATGATGCTTTGCTGAGCACCCTCGCGACCTGCGGTGATGTAAACAGGAATGTGATGTGCAACCCCAATCCCTATCAGTCAAAAATACACGAAGAAGTGTATGCATTGGCCGGGGAAATAAGTGAGCATTTTCTTCCGAAGACTTCAGCTTATCACGAGATATGGCTGGATAAAGAGAAAGTGGCGGGAACACCAGATGTAGAACCTTTATATTCTGAACATTACCTGCCACGGAAATTTAAAATCGGCTTAACTATTCCGCCTAATAATGACATTGATGTTTTTGCCAATGATCTTGGTTTTATTGCCATTGAAGAAAAGAATGAGATCGTTGGTTACAATGTTTGCATTGGCGGAGGATTGGGAAGCACTTTCGGAGAAAAATCCACCTATCCGCGTCTTGCAGATGTGATAGGTTTTGTTCCGAAGGACAAGGTTATTGCAGTTGGCGAAGCGGTGATTACAATTCAGAGGGATTATGGAAACCGGGTGGACAGGAAAAATGCAAGACTTAAGTATACGATAGATAAACATAGACTACAATGGTTTGTAGATGAAATTGAAAATCGCCTTGGTTCGAACCTGGAAAAACCCCACGCTTTTGAATTCAATAAAAATGGCGATGAATACGGATGGGTACAAGGAACCAATGGCAAATGGTTCTACACCTTGTTTGTGGAGCATGGCAGAGTAAAAGACGACGAAGGTTATGAGCTCAAGAAGGCTTTAAAGGAAGTGGCCGAGATACTAAAAGGAGACTTCCGGCTTACCGGAAATCAAAACCTTATTATTGCCAATGTTGAAGAAAAGGATAAGAAAGCAATTGAAGCTGCTCTCGAAAAACACGGAGTGCTAAACAATGAGAAATTAACCGGACTCCGCAAAAGTTCAATGGCCTGCGTGGCCCTGAACACCTGCCCCCTCGCCTTCGCAGAAGCTGAGCGCTATTTACCTTCGCTCGTAGATAAGCTGGACGATATTATGAGAAAACATAATCTTCAGGACGAAGAAATAAATATCAGGATGACCGGATGCCCAAATAATTGCGCCAGGTCGTCATTAGGAGAAATAGGTTTTGTGGGCCGTGCTCCAGGCAGATACAACATGTACCTTGGTGCCAGCCATAACGGTGACCGTTTAAATTCGCTATATAAAGAAATGCTTTCTGAAGAAGATATTTTAAAAGAACTTGATCCTATCCTGGGTTCCTATGCGCAGGACCGGGAAGCAGGTGAACAATTTGGTGACTTTGTGATAAGAAAAAATCTGGTGGATACAACAGATCGCCCGCTTCAGGTTCTTTAAAGGTTATATTTTTGTTGATGGATAGTTATAGCAATGCCGCTTTTATGCTGATCTAAAGGACGATAATTGACATAAAAAGCATGCCTCCCTTAAAATGGTGTTCTTCAATTTTGGCAGAGGTGCTAAAAAAATTCTGTTTCACCTTCCATGATTTTAGTAAATTGAGAAAATAATTCAGACCTTGGGAAGTATAAAAGGTTCTTTAGCTTTTGAACAGGTATAAAAGCCGATAATTGGCAAATTTTGGGTATGACCAAAAATGCTGGGTAAAGGGTGCCAATCAATAATAGGGAACTTTTTAAATCATAAACCAGTTTCACATTTTGGCGCAAATTTATGCAAAGAGATGGGAAAAAAATTGCCGGTAAAACTGCTACTCGAGTTGGAACTGTTAGAAATAATCAATTTATCTAAATAGAAATAAATCAATGAAAAAAAGCAGACCAAAATCTAGTGTATTCAGAAGCGTAAAATTTTCAGTTTTAATGCTGGTGGTTTTCTTTACATCCTGTGCAATAAAAAAGGACATTCCCGCAGATAAAATAGATGCGACACTGGAATTAGCCGCAGAACAATATAAATATATGGCAGACCAGCTGCCTGAAGATGGAAGGTTTCCCAAAACTTATTATGCTAAAGAAAACCGGTTTGAGACCAGCGGGTCCGATTGGTGGGTGAGCGGTTTCTATCCCGGCACACTCCTCTATTTATATGAAGAAGTTGGGGATCCTGAGCTTATGGAAGAAGCAGAACGAATTCTGGAAGATCTTGAAAAAGAGCAGCATAACACCTCTACCCACGACTTGGGCTTTATGATGTTTGACAGTTTTGGTGCTGCAAATCGTCTTGATCCACGAGAGGAATATGAGGAAATCCTTATGAACAGCGCTAAATCTTTAGCTACACGGTTTGACGAAGAAGTTGGCGCTATACGCTCCTGGGATTCTGATGATGACAGTTTTTTGGTAATTATCGATAACATGATGAATCTGGAGCTGCTGTTCTGGGCTTCGGAATACAGTGGGGACAACAGGTATCACGATATTGCTATCACTCATGCGAATACCACAATGCAACATCACTTTAGACCAGACAATAGTTCTTATCACGTGATAAATTACAACGAAAACAAGGGTGAAGTAAAAGAAAAGAGAACGGCCCAGGGCAATGCCGACGAATCTGCCTGGGCACGTGGACAAGCCTGGGGCCTGTATGGCTTTGCAGAAGTATATCGAAAAACCAAAGATCAAAAATACCTGGACCAGGCCGTGAAAATCGCAGATTTTATGCTTGACCACCCAAATATGCCTGCAGATAAAATTCCGTATTGGGATTACAACGCGCCAAAAATTCCGGATGCCTTAAGGGATTCTTCGGCAGGTGCGATTATGGCCGCTGCCCTGCTTGAGTTAAGCGAATATGTAGGTAAAGATAAGCAAAAGAAGTATTTCAATGCTGCTGAAACTGCTCTCCATACACTTATGGGTCCGGAATATTTAGCTGAAGAAGGTACCAACGGTGGCTTTATTCTGAAACATGGAGTTGGTCATCTCCCCAAAAATTCTGAAATAGATGTACCACTTACTTATGGCGATTATTATTTTGTTGAGGCACTAAAGCGCTACAAGGAGGAATAAAAGCAGAAGAACAGCGCAAAAAAACCTGAAGTTATATCATTTCCAAAATAATACCTGGTACCAAAAATTGAATAAATGGAAAAGCTAGTATGGGGAATTATAGGATGCGGGGATGTGGCAGAAGTTAAAAGCGGCCCCGCATTTCAACAAATTAAAGATTCTGAATTACTTGCTGTAATGCGCAGGGATACAGAAAAAGCCAGGGATTTTGCTAAAAGGCATAATGTTCCTGTATGGTACGACAATGCCGAAGAACTCCTAAACGACACACGAATTAATGCCGTTTATATTGCCACTCCCCCATCTACACACGTTGAGCTTACCTTAAAAGCCATTAAGGCAGGCAAAAATGTCTATCTCGAAAAACCAATGGCAAAAAATTCGCAGGAATGCGCAAAAATAATTAAAGCGCTGGACGGTAGCAAAAGCAAACTTACGGTGGCACACTACCGGAGAAAATTACCGGCTTTTTTGAAAGTAAAGGAGCTTTTGGAAAAGAAAAGTATTGGTGAACTACGTTTTGCAAATATTAAAATACTTCAGCCTCCAAAATCTGATTTAGTTGCAGATTCTGACGAAAACTGGAGAATTGACCCTACCATTTCAGGAGGTGGTTACTTTAACGATCTAGCACCGCATCAAATTGATCTTATGTACCATTTTTTTGGAGAAACTCAGCAGGTTGAAGGTTTCTCTTCGAATCAAAACACTTCTTATCCTGCCGATGATATTGTAAACGGAATTATCAGGTTCAAAAATGGAGTGCATTTCAGTGGAATATGGTGTTTTAATGTATCGGCAGCAGATCAAAACGATGAATGCATTATCTACGGAAGTAAAGGTGCTATTAGCTTTTCCTTTTTTGGAGATAAGGTGATCCTGAAATCTAAAGATCGCAGTGAAGAGTTCAACTTTGAGCCTCTTCCGCATGTCCAACAACCAATGATCAGGGCTACTGCAGACTATTTTCTTGGAAAGAGTAAAAATCCGTGTTCTGCTGAAGACGGGTTGGCGGTAATGAGAATAATGGACAGATTTTGCAGTTAATCAGTGAAAATTCCTTCTGAAAAATCTGGTTTTTTTAAACCGAATTTTCTTCCGAAGAAAAAGTCCGAACTGCGCAATACAAGTCGATAATTGCCAAAATCTGGGATCGGCTTTGGCAAAACAGGTTTAGCTATAAATCTTCAAATTCAACTGAATTTTTATTTACGCTCCTCCGGCTTTTTGAGGAGTTCTTCTTTCTTAAATAAAAGCCAAAGTAGGTTTTTCCTCATTTGAGACACAAATTAATTACTAAATTTAAGCAAATGCAGCTTGCATCAAGTGCTGAAAAAGCACGGCATTAGCCACTTTAGAGGGCTGCAGGAAATTAAAAAGTAAAGAAGCTTCAAATAATGCTGAACATATCAGAATTATCTAAAGAATCGATTAAAAAAATTTTAACAAACTTAGAGGAAGAATCAGAAACAAATTGCAAACTTCCGGGAGGCGGAATGATGCATATTGAAAAAGAACTTCCCTACCTGGTTATTTACCGGAAAAAGAAAAATGATCCTTATACCAAAAGGATGGTAATAAGTGAATCGTCTTACCTCGTAATAGGCGAAAAAGATTTTGAAGGCTACCAGCAGCTAATTTTTGCTATTTCAGACGAGTTGTCGGTAAAATTCAAATCCTATATGCTCCTTGAAATGTATGCGGGCGAAAATGGAAGTAGCACCTTTGTAATAAAAGGCCCTTCAAGAAAATTACCTACCACTTTGGAGGTATTACAGAAGGAACTAAATAGTATAAATCATATTTATTCAGGATTATATCTGAAGGCAGAAATATCAGATACAAAAGACCGACAGGCCACCGGCGATAAGCCGCTGCTGACTATAGAACAAACCAAGCAATGTGGAGCAGTACTTCTGGGACTGGAAATCCCTCCGATTTACAGAGGTGACAACAAAGAATTTTATCCTGTCCTTTTCAGAAACTACAGAGATTATATTATAAAAGCGCTCCATATAGCGTTGTATGACTTTTTAAGAGTGCAAACTTCCAGTAGCGTCCCCAGTTATAACGCTTTGGGAAGGCAGGTGCTCAAAGACAAAGTTTTTGAAATTGACCGGGAGCTCTCAAAAATTGAAAAATCCTATCAATTTCTATGGTTGGTTTCCCCTTCCAATATTTATGATATAAAAAAGACTTTTTTTGAAAGTAATTATGAAGAAGTTCTGGATTATCACTATCGGCTGCTTCCTGTAGATCCAGATGTGCTAAAAAGAAAACTCTATAATTTAAAAATTGAAGAAGTAGACGATCCTGCAATGTCGCAGATATTCAGGGAAAAGCGGGAAGAACTGGATCAGCAAATTACCATGCTTAATGAGCGCGGAACGCGTAATTTCTTTTATAACAGCATCAGGCTTCACAAAGGAGTTGGAAGAGATTTGTGCAAAGAAGCAGAACAGGTTCTTAACGAAATTGAAGAGGGACAGGAGAATTCAGACGTAGATGAGAAGGACCTCATAGATTCACTGGAGTTTAGTAGCCTTGCACGTAAAGAATTTGACTACTTCAGGAACCAGGATGAAAATTTTAAGGGAAAGGTACATATTCGAAAAGATGTGAATATCATGATGGTATCACAGGGGGAACTCTATGTCCCTCATGATTATAAAATGAGAAGAAAAGAATCTGAAGCACTTATTCAGCATGAAGTAGGGACCCATGTTCTAACCTATCACAATGGTAAAAGGCAGCCGCTGGAGCAATTAAGTATTGGCCTGGCAGATTATGATCCCCTGCAGGAAGGCCTGGCTGTAATGGCAGAGTATATGGTAGACGGGCTTACAAGAAACAGGCTTAGAACACTGGCGGGTAGAGTAATAGCCGGTAAAGCTTTAATGGATGGCGGGGATTTTCGAGAAATTTTCCGGCTTCTTAACAAAAGGTACGGATTTTCTCCGGAAAGGGCTTTTAATATTACCTCCAGGATTATGCAGGGAGGTGGTTTTTTAAAAGACATTATCTATATGCAGGGCCTGGTTGAGCTAAGAAAATATCTGCAGGACGGGGGTGAGTATGAACCTCTTTTAGCAGGTAAATTCGGAATAAAACACACCGGCGTAATAAAAGAGCTTACAGATAGGGAAATATTAAATCCAGGGGCTCTACGTCCCAGTTATTTATTAACTGAAAATGTAAAAGAGAAATTAAATTTAATCAGAGAGGGGTTACCTCTTTCAAAAATGGTAAGTAAATGAAAATATGTTTTGTATTAAACGATGTGGCCACCGAAAAAAATGGTACATCTACAGCATTAATGACAGAGGCGCATGCCAGAGGACATGAAGTTTTTGCAATGGGAGTGGGGGATTTCAGTTTTCATCACGATGCCCCAATAAGCATAAACAGCACTATTTTACCCAAAAATTCGAAAATAAAATCTCCGGAGAAATTTCTGGAGGCGCTACAAGGTTCTAAAGCAAGAAAGAAGAAGATTTCTTCTAAGGATATTGATGTACTTTTTATTAGAAACAATCCTACAGAAGAGGATTCGAGACAGTGGGCAGAGCAGGCAGGTGTGGCTTTTGGAAGAATGATACAACAGGAAGGTGTGCTGGTTCTAAATGATGCCTATGCCCTTTCCCACGCTTTTATAGATAAACTTTACTTTGAAGAACTACCTCAGGATATTAAACCAGACTCTATTATTACAAGGAGTAAGGAGGATCTCCTGGATTTTTGGGAAAAACAGAATAAAAAGATGGTCCTTAAACCATTGGAAGGTTCCGGAGGAAAGGATGTTTTTCTTATTGACGAAAATGAAAAAAATGTGAACCAGATTATAGAAACCATTAGTTCCCAGGGATATGTTATCGCACAGGAATTTCTCCCCGCCGTTAAGGACGGTGATGTGAGGGTACTTCTTATGAATGGTCGTGTCATGGAGCAAGATGGAAAAAAGGCAATTATCAGGAGGGTTAGCGGCGAAGGCGAATTCCGTAGTAATTTTAAGCTGGGAGCAACGGCAGATAGTAGTGATCTAACAGATGATATGAAACGTATTGTGGAACTTACAGCTCCAAAATTAATCAGGGACGGGCTATTTTTTGTAGGTCTTGATATTGTTAAAGATAAACTTATCGAGATAAATGTACTTAGCCCCGGTGGAATGGAACGTTTCAAAGATATTGGCCTTCCAACATTTACAGATGTGGTTATTGAAGCTATTGAGCGTAAAGTTGAATATAAGAAAATGTATAAAGGTACGCTCTCCAACCGCACCTTGGCAACTATGGATTAAATACAAAGATCATGAACAGTGAATTAAAAGAAGAAATACCAAGAATAATAGGAAAATATACTTCAGGTAAAGAGGGACCTTTACTGTTTGTAACCGGCGGAATTCACGGCAACGAACCAAGCGGGGTGAAAGCATTGGAAAAGGTTTTTTCTGAACTGGAAAAAACGCAGCCTGAGATAAAAGGGACAATTGTAGGCGTTGCCGGCAATAAAATGGCACTCAACCAAAATAAGCGCTATATAGATGAAGACCTCAACAGGACATGGACTGAAGAAAACGTAAATCAGGAGAAAAAAGACTCCCACGAGAAAAAGGAAATGTTTGAAATTATAGAACTTCTCGAAAAGTTTTCTGAAAAAGATTTCACTAAACGCTATTTTCTCGATTGCCATACCACCTCCTCACCCAGTCTTCCGTATGTTTCGGTTCAGGAAGTGAATGATAATGATGAATGGGCGCATAAATTTCCGACCTACATTATTAGAGGTTTCAGTGATATTATTACGGGCGATATTGACCATTATTTGAGTCGCATTGGGATGACCGGTTTTGTTTTTGAAGCCGGGCAGCATACAGACAAACGTTCTGTAGAAAATCACGAAGGCGTGATCTGGCTAGCCCTAAAAGAAGCATGCGGACTTGATCTTGACAATATTTCAACTTATCCTGATTGTGTAAATCGTTTTGCTGAAAAAAATGCACCACCACAAAAAACTTTTGAAATTATCCATCGTCACGGTCTCGAAGATGGAGATATATTTGAAATGCAGCCGGGTTATGAGAATTTTCAGAAGATTGAAAAAGGAGAGCTACTTGCAAAACAGAACGGAAACGAAGTTAAAAGCGAATGGGATGCGTATATTTTTATGCCGCTTTATCAGGCCCAAGGAAATGATGGTTTTTTTATAGTTCAGGAAGTGTAGCGAGCTATTATACGGTTAAAAACATATTTTAAACAAAGAGGTTTTCTGGATATTTTTCAGGAAACCTTTTTATTCTGAAGGGAAACCTGAAAAATGGCAATTTTCGGCAATAGTAAGAGCTCCTCGATACAAAGGAGTGTCGCACTCGGAGTAAATACTTCGTACAACACTCGTTACACGCAAATCACCGTCAGCCAGAGCCTGTCGAAGGCCCTTCATTCTCAAATAAGAATCTTCAAATTTTCAAATCGATCAGAGCCTCTCTCCGGATCGATAATTGGCAATTTTCAGCATTGACTTTTTCAGGAAACCGCAATTATAAAAAGTCCGGTAAGAATAATAACAATTCCAATAAGTCGGTTCCTGAAATTTCTCTTTTCATTCATATAAAAGAAAGCAAAGAGGATAATAAAGACAGAACTTGCCCTTTTAATCGAAATTACATAGGCCACCAAGATAAATTGTATAGCAAACATCTGGGTTAGCACGCTTGCAGATCTGAAGAAGCCCACCAGCAACAAAGGCCATTTTCTTTTATTTATTTGTGATAGTGGTTTTTTGGACTTTATCGCCAGGATAGGAATAAGATAAAAAAGAATCACAAAATCTTTACTGAAAGACCAGAACACGGGTGAAGTTTCTTCCACTCCTATTTTGTCAATATTTGCGGTAATACTCCAAATAAAAGCAACCAACAACATATATCTGGGCCCCTGTTCCTTTACCAGCATCGCGAAAGGCGCAAAAAAGTTCTTATTGTTTTCGCTAATGTTCGAAATATAAGTCCCCGTAACAATTAAAATAATTCCTACGATACCCAAAAGACTGGGAAATTCACCGATTAAAATTGGTGAAGTGAGCAACATAAACAACGGAGTGAGGGTTATTAACGGCACAGTAACCGAAAGTTCAGAACGTTTTATAGCTTTAAAATAAAGCAGGATAACAATTAACTGAAGAACAGAACTGGCAAGGAGCGCCCATAGAAACCTTGGGGTCATTTCTTCAAAACCAAAATAGAAAATGAGCGGAGCAAGCAAAATACTCTGTACCAAGTGCATAGAAAAGGCCGCAGTGTACTCGTCGATATAATGCAGGTTGAATTTACTGGTAATATCCTTTAATGCTTCTGAAATAGCCGTCCCGAATGCCAATAAAAATCCTAACATCTTTCTAATTTTCTGGTTCTACCGGAAAGGCGATTGTGCTCATTTCCGCATTTGAATTTGCACCGGTGTTCATCCTGCTAAACTGGATAACCACCGGAACATTGGTCTGTATAAGACAACTGTAGTTTCGCTCCAGCTGCACCGCTTCAGGAGCAATTAGATCGTTAAATCTTATTTTCCGGAGACGTTTAGCTCTTACCAATATTTCGTAGGTCCCAACAGGTTTTTGATCTTCATAGAAAATTAATAACTCTACTATAGCATTTTCTTCAGAAGTATTTAAAACAGCAATTTTATCGTGGCTCATAAACAAGGGCTCCTCCCCATTATTTTTAAAAGGAATTCGTCCTGCCGAAAAGGCCCAGTCGATTTTTCCTATTGCTTTCATTGTTTTGGTATTAAAAGTTCCTCCATATACGGACTAAGAAAAATATTATCAGGATCAAATCTCTTTCTATACTTCTGAAAATCATCCCAGCAGGGAAACAGCTCTTTTAATTCCGCTGCTTTAAGCGTATGCTTTTTTCCCCAATGTGGTCTCCCGCCGTATCTTCTGAATATTGGCTCGATAGCTCTAAAATATTCCCAGAATGGAAGTCCGGCATTGTGGTGCAGGGATATCGTCACCGAATCCCGTCCATACATGCTGCTCATAAAAGCGTCATCTGCTTTTATTGTTCTGTAAAGAACTCTCCAGGCAACGTCTTTTCGCCACTTTTGCTTAATTTCTCTACGTACCTCCAGAAAACATTCCGGGCCATTTTTGGCGGGAAGGGCGTATTCCATTTCATCAAATTTAAGGTGCCTGGAGCGAGGTAAAACTTTATGGCTGTCTCCTTCTTTTTTGAATGTTAGCTTACCATAAGGAATTTCCGGCATCTTCTCTCCCTCCTTGTTCATCACCCTTATTTTTGCCATGTCACTCCTTGGATACCAGTAAAAGTCAAAATTGCGATTACGCTCCTGTAGTTCCTCCAGATTTCCAAGACATTTCTCTAAAGGTACGCACCATTCCTTTCTTGTTAACCTGAAAAATGGCTGCAGTTGAAGTCGCATTTTAATAAAGATCCCACAGGTTCCCATTGCTACACGTAGGGCCCGGAAGAGTTCTTTATCTTCTTCTATATTGGTATCAATTATTTCTCCTGTTCCCGTGAACATTCTTACGCCAACGAGCATAGAAGAAAGATTGGGCAATTCCCTCCCCGTACCATGAGTTCCTGTACCTATGGCCCCTGCAACAGTCTGCACATCTACGTCTCCGGTGTTATGCATGGCCAGCCCATGCCTGTATAAATCTTTTCCTGCTTCTTTTATCGTCATTCCCGCCAATACTGTAGCTAGGTTTTTTTGCAGATCTGGTGCTTCCACTCCTTTAAAATTTTTTAGGGAAAGAAGAATATCTTCAGTTTTTACAAGCGGACTGGAAGAGTGTCCGGCTCCAACCACCCGCAATTTTTTATTATCTTTTCTTGCTTTTTTAATGAGCTGGACAATTTCATCTTCAGATTCTGGGGTGACCACCTTGCCGGGTGTAAACCTTAAACTTCCACTCCAGTTTTTCCATTCCCTATTCCCCATAAAAATTTATTCTGAATAAGCTATAGTAGTTAACAAAGCATTCTCTGCCTGTCGTGAATCCAGCCGTGTATGTTGCACCACCACGGGAATGTTGGATTTTATAACGCAGGCATAATCGGTATCCCTGGGAACAGGCTCGGGATCTTTAAGGTCGTTAAATCTAAGATGCTTTGTTCGCTGTGCCCCTACCTCTACTTTATAAGGCCCTATAGGATCTTTATCTGTAAAGAAAATGGTGATTTCTACCTCAGCTTTCTGGTTGGAAGTATTTAGAATACACGCCGTTTCATGACTTGTAAATTCTGGTTCCGGCCCGTTGCTATAAGAAGGAATGTACCCTTCAGCAATTACCCACGTTTTTTTTCCGAATGTCTTCATAAGCTTTTAATAAAAATTAATATTGTATTATTCTGTGATTTCAGCTACTAAACCTTCATTTGCCTGAAGGTCTATTGTTTTATTTAAGCTTTTCCCTTCCCTTCCCGCATGTGTTGAGGCAAGAATAACAGCTTTGGAAAATGGAATTTCGGAGTCCATAACTGCTCCTGAATTGCCGAGATTAAGAGTGATAAAAATTTTCTTTTCTTCAGAAGAACGTATATATGCCAGCAGGTTGCCTTTGCTTAATACAGGCCGATAATTGCCAATTTGGAGTGCCGGCTCTTTTTGCCTTAACGCAATTAATTTCCGGTAAAAACTGAGCATGCTTTCTTCGGAATCCCATTGTTTCTCTACATTTAGCTCTTTAAAATTTCCCATTAACGGAAGCCAGGGATTTCCGTTTGTAAATCCTGCATTTTCTGAAGCATTCCATTGCATCGGAGTCCTTTCAGGATCACGATTAAGTCCTTTCCCCGGAATATTCTTCTCCTGGGGATCCTGAACCTGATCTGGAGCAATGGACACGTCTTCCATGCCTATTTCATCGCCATAATAGATGGTTGGGGTTCCTCTTAATGTCAAAAGTAACATTGCAGCGATCCTGGCCTGCTTCGCACCTACCCTTGTGGCAATCCTGGAATTATCGTGATTGCCCAAAACCCAGTTTGGCCAACCTTCCGGCGGCAGGGCACCTTCGTATTTATTTATTGCTGCTTCAATTTTCCTGGCATCCCAGGGCAACACTACCAACTGGAAATTAAATGGCAAATGCGCACCACGATTATCTTTACCATAATATTCCACGAGCTGCTCAACCGGCAGGTAAATCTCCCCAATCAAAAGCCGCTCATCATATTCATCTATCACCGACCTCATTTTTTCCACAATATCGTGTACCTCAGGCTGATCTGTTGTAAAAGCCTGAAGGTGCTTATCATAAGGTGAATAATCTTTAGTGTAATCAGGATTTGGCGGATTATCCCTAAACTGATCGTCTTTTATAAGGTGCCACATCACATCTACCCTAAAACCATCAACACCTTTTTCCAGCCAAAACCGCATAACGTGAAACATTGCTTCTTGGACTTCAGGATTGCGCCAGTTTAAATCTGGTTGCTCTTTTAGAAAGGCATGATAATAATATTGATTGGTTTCCTCATCATATTCCCAACCACTTCCGCCAAAAACACTAAGCCAATTGTTTGGCGGGCCACCATCTGGCGCAGGATCTTTCCATATATAACAATCCCGCTTTGGGCTGTCTTTCGATTTTCTGGATTCCTGAAACCACTCATGCATATTGGAGGAGTGATTGGGGACAAAGTCCAGGATTAATTTCATGTTTCTTTTGTGAATTTCATCCAGCAACCTGTCAAAATCCTCCATAGTTCCAAACATAGGATGGATACCGGTATAATCACTCACATCGTAACCAAAATCTGCCATTGGTGAAGGATAGATTGGGGAAATCCAGATAACTTTGATCCCGAGATCCTTAATGTAGTCCAGCTTTTCTATAATTCCGGGTAAATCGCCTATTCCGTCGCCGCTATTGTCCTTATAGGAACGTGGATAAATTTGATATACAATTTCCTTCTGCCACCATTTATAATTTTCAGGTTCTCTTTCCTTCATAAGTCAAAATTTCTTGTTGATCGCTTTCTTTTTCTATGCAATTCATTGATTAAACAGGACATTAGAAAACTGCTATAAAAAGCGTTTCCTTTTATGTAACCACCTATATCCATAGGGGTTCAGTCTAATTTTTCGGGTATTTGGATCAAAAGCATTATGTCTCTCGTCTCCAAAAATGTCTACAATTTCTTCCGGATCTTCAAATTCTATTTCCACGACAACCTCTTCTTCAGAAAAATTATGAAGCGCGATTGCTGTGCCTTTATCAGAATTTCTACAGTGGGCAAGGACACTTTTGTTTCCTGTTTCCATTACGGTATAATCGCCCCATCCAAACTCCCTGAATTCTTTTCTGAATTTAATAGCATGTCCCATCCAGTTTAGTAAAGAATCATGATCGCGATGTTGATCGTTTACATTGATCTTTTTGTAACTGAAATCTCCTTCAGAAATAACATTTCTAATAAGTTGATCTTCAGAAGCATCAGAAAATCCGCCGTTTTTATCGTTAGACCATTGCATTACTGTGCGCACGCTGGAACGGCCTTCCATAGAGAGGTCCTCTCCCATTCCAATTTCCTGGCCATATCTTATAACAGGAGTTCCCGGCAGGGTAAACAACAGGCTGTAGGCCAGTTCAATTCTCCTACGGTCGTTGTTCAACATAGGAGCCAGACGTCTCCTTATACCACGTTCAAAGATGCGCATGTTTTCCTGCGGTGCAAAAGCTTCAAATACTTCTTCCCGCTCG
This sequence comes from Autumnicola edwardsiae, assembly GCF_031846505.1. Classification (NCBI taxonomy): domain Bacteria; kingdom Pseudomonadati; phylum Bacteroidota; class Flavobacteriia; order Flavobacteriales; family Flavobacteriaceae; genus Autumnicola; species Autumnicola edwardsiae. Next base: position 20,692 of record NZ_JAVRHP010000007.1, on the reverse strand, counting down.
TCATCAGATAATTTATCGAGATTCAATTCGTCATGATTTCTAACAAAAATTGCCATTTGTTCTTTTTCAGAAATCTGGGGCATCTTTTTGAGCGCGTCTGCCAATGGAGTAGCTTCTTTTCTTGCAAAAGCCAAAAACATATAGTTGTTCACATAAAAATTGAAAAGCATGTGCATTTGATCCTCATCTCCAAAAAATTTCTCATACTTATCAGGAGGAAGATCTACTTCTGCCAGGAGAATAGCATCTTTTTTCTGAGTTCCCACAAATTCCCGAAAATGCCTGAAAACCGAATGAGGATCCTTACAAAAATCCACTTTGCCTTTTTCATTAAACATATGCGGCGCAGCATCGATCCTAAATCCTGAAACACCTATTTTTAACCAAAACTGCATAATCCTGAAGATTTCTTCCTGCACCTTCTCATTAGAAATATTAAGATCTGGCTGGTGGGGATAGAACGTATGGAAGTAATAAGCACCCGCTTCCTCATCCCATTCCCATTTAGAACCTTTATTATCACCATCGCTCATCATGTTTTCTTCTACATCTTCAGGTTTTTCGTCCACCCAGATATAAAAATCCCGGTATTTGGAATTTTTATCTTTTCTGGCTTCCTGGAACCACATATGTTCTTTGGAAGTATGGTTTACCGCCAGGTCAATAATAATCCTTATCCCCACCTCATCTGCGGCATCTATAAGTTGCGCAAAATGACCCAGGTCCCCTAGCCGGGAATCTACTTTGTAATAATCCCGCACGTCATAACCATTATCCCTGTTGGGAGTATCAAAAAAAGGCAGCAACCAAAGGCAGTTTACTCCCAGGCTGGATAAGTAAGTAAGGCCATTTTTGAGACCTTCAAAGTCTCCGATACCGTCATTTTCTGAATCTTTAAAAGTTTCAACATCCAGAGAGTAAATTACCGCATTTTTATACCAGTACTTGTTCATTAATTTTATGGGTTATTTCTGAAATTTAGGTTGAAGTTTATTGCCAAAAAAATCTATAAACTCCTCCTGTTCTTCATTTACAAGGATGGTAGCGCTGCCCGGGAGCATTTACAACTCCAAATTCAAGATTTGTGGCCTGCATGGCAGCACCCAGCCAGCTCCAGGCAAAGCCGCTTTCCCCCTGCTTATTGCTCCAGGGGTGAAAATGATCTGAAGAAAGAACAGCTTCAAAACCTGCTTCCTCAGCTTTTTGTACGAGTTTTAGTAGATCTGAAGGTGGAAATTGTTCGTGAGAAGCGTGATATCCTAATTTCATACGGTTCTTTCATTAATTCTTCTATTGAAAGATAAAAAAACGAAAGCACCTCTTAAAATGATATGAATGCCTTAACTCATAAAAAAAAGATAAAGTTTGCTGGTATTGTTTTTCCGAAGATGTTTAAATTAAATAAGCAAGGGTTTAAAAACGGCAATTTTCAGCATAAAGAAAGAAAACCTGCCTCCGAAAAAATTTTCTGAGAAAGGCAAGTTCAGTCCGAATTATTCAGTCGTACAAATTCAATGCACACCGGAGTTTTTAATCCAAAATTCGGAAGTTTTTGCACTAATTCGCCCGTTTTCTGGTCTATGTTAAAAATGGTAATATCATTGGAATCCTGATTTGCAACATATAGAAATTTGCCTTCGGGACCAATAGCGAAATTTCTGGGCGTTCTCCCATCTGTTGAATAAAAATCCAGTGTAGTTAATTTCCCGTCTTCACCAACCTTAAAAGCAGCAATGCTGTTATGACCGCGATTGGATGTATAAAGAAATTTTCCCGAAGGGTGCAAATGGATATCTGCGGCCGAATTTCTTTCTGTAAAATCTTCCGGAAGTGCAGAAATTTTCTGAATAATTTCCAAACCGCCAGATTCAGTTTTTCTGAAAACCGTAACGCTGCTGTTCAATTCGTTTATGGAATATGCGGTACCTTGCTCCTCAAAAAGCGTAAAATGCCGAGGTCCTGCTCCTTCTTCTAATGCTACAGAAACCTGTTCGTTGGGTGTAAGTTCTCCTGCTTCTGCATTAAAATTGTAGATAAAGATCTTATCATTCCCCAAATCGGCGATATATGCGTACTTATTGTCTTTAGAAAGTGTTACAGAATGTGCATGTGATCCCTCTGGGTTCTCAAGATCGATACGCTGCTGTTTTTCCAGGCTTCCATCCTCCTGCCTCTTGTACATCATCACTACGCCACCCATATAATTGGCAGCAAAAACATATCTCCCCGTCCTGTCCAGCGCCACATGGCACGGTGCAGTACTTTCGGTAGAAAGTTTATTCAACTCCTCAAGCGCCTGGTCTTCTTTAATCCTGAAGGAGTGAATAAAGCCGGCCTCTTCACCGCCACCTCCTAATTCACTTACTGCATAAAGATTTTCGCCGTCCCCGGAAACCTTTACAAATGACGGATTGGTAATTTCGGCAACGGTAGTTCCAAACCTAAGGCTTCCACTTTCAGGTTCCTGGTAAATAGTGTAAATCCCTTGTGCCTCACCATCTACGTGGCCCTCTTCCCTCGTATAGGTGCCTATATATGCTGTTTTTATATTTTCCATTGGTTCTGTTTTTGGTTCAGCTTTATCTCTACAAGAAGTAAGGACTAAGCATAATAATAGCGGGACCGGCAGGAAATTTTTCATGTTATAATAATTAGTTTTCTAAAATATAATATCAGGCAATTAAAGCCACTTCTTCCTTTTAAAATAGATTAGCATACCTGCAAAAAGAAGCAACATTATTCCCCAAAGTACAAAATAGCTGTATTTCCATTGTAGCTCGGGCATATATTCAAAGTTCATCCCGTAAATTCCCGCAATAAATGTAAGAGGAATAAAAATAGAAGCCATAATGGTAAGTACTTTCATTACTTCATTCATTTTATTACTAATGGTACTCATATACATGTCCAGTAAACTCCTTATCATTTCCCTATACAGGTCTATATTTTCTGAAATCTGGATCATATGGTCATGCAGGTCTCTAATATAACTCTCGGTTTTTTCCTCAATAATTTCGTGATTTACTTTTAAAAGCCGGGTCACGACTTCCCTTAAAGGAAAAACTGCACGTCTTATTCTTAAAATTGTACGTTTTAGATCCTGTATTTCCAGCACAAGATTTTCGTCGCTACGAGCCTGAAAAATCCGGTCTTCAAAAATTTCTATTTTATCGCTAATATCATCAACCACTGCAAAGTAATTATCAATTATAGCATCCAAAAGTGCGAACATAAGATAATCTGCCCCACTATTCCTTACGCGCCCCTTTCCACTTTTTATACGCTCCCTTAGCCCGTCAAAAACATCTCCCCCCGCCTCCTGGAAAGTCAGCACATAATCCTTTCCCACCACCATACTCAGGTGCTCATTATTTATTGTACCATCTGCATTGTAATAAAGCATTTTGGCCACGATAAAAATATATTCGGGATATTCGTCAATCTTAGGCCGTTGGCCGGTATTCACAATATCCTCAAGAATTAAAGGGTGCAAATCGTAATATTTCCCCAGTTTCTCAATTTCTGAAGTATTGTTGAGGCCGTCAATATTTATCCAGGTAATATTCTTTTCTTCTTCAAATTTAAAAGCGTCTTCCAACGATTTCGAAGTAAACCTCTGATAATTTTCCCTGTTGTAATCTATAACCTCAAGTAGCGTCTCTTTTGTTTCCTTATGCCCCACATAAGTCATAGTTCCCGGCGCCTGGTTAAGAGCCCTGGTGGATTTTGGTCGCTTTAGTGAATAACGTTTTACTTTTGCCATGAAGATTAAAAAGTTTCCATAAAAGTAATAATAATCACATTATACTTGAGAATTTAAGGGAAAGAGAAAGCTAAACCTTTTTTTTTCTGAAGAGAAGGAACGTTTTTCTACTCCGGTAGATGTTCTTCCATACCTAAATTTTATCTTTGTAAAATGGAAGAAGCCACGCTGTTAAATACGCTTAAAGAATATTTTGGTTACGATAGTTTTCGTCCCCTTCAGAAAAAAGTAATCGATTCTGTTTTTGCCGGAAAAGACAACCTTGTAATAATGCCTACGGGTGGCGGAAAATCTATTTGTTACCAGCTTCCCGCAATTTTACTTCCCGAAATCACGCTGGTAATTTCCCCACTAATTGCGTTAATGAAGGACCAGGTAGATGGTTTAACTGCCAACGGTGTTCCTGCAGCCTACCTTAACAGCAGCCAGCAGGAAGCAGACCGGCAGGCTATTTTTCAGAAGATAGATAAGAAAGAGTTAAAGCTGCTTTATGTTGCTCCCGAAAGCCTTCAGTTTATCGATAAGGTTTTAACTGAAGGAAAAATAAGTCTCATTGCAATAGATGAAGCGCACTGCATTTCCAGCTGGGGCCACGATTTTCGGCCTGCCTATACGCAACTGGGCTACCTTAAAAACCGCTTCCCCTCTACTCCCGTTATAGCACTAACCGCTACTGCAGATAAGGCGACACGCAGTGATATAGCGCAACAACTAAATATCCCAAAGGCGAAAAAACATGTAGCTTCTTTTGACCGTAAGAATCTGAGCCTGGAAGTTCGGCCGGGAATAAAACGCTTTGAACAGATTGCAAATTTCGTCAAAAACCGGAAAAAAGAGAGCGGAATTGTTTACTGCCTAAGTCGAAAAACTACTGAAGAAGTTGCGGCAAAATTAAAAGCAAAAGGTTTTAAAGCCGAGGCTTACCACGCAGGGCTTAATCATGAAGATCGAATTACAATCCAGGATGAATTTATCAACGATGAAAAGCAGATTATTTGTGCTACCGTTGCCTTTGGAATGGGAATAGATAAATCCAACATTAGATGGGTAATCCATTACAACATGCCAAAAAACCTGGAAGGGTATTACCAGGAAATTGGCCGTGCGGGACGTGATGGATTACCATCAGACACCCTCCTTTTCCATAGCTATGCAGATGTGGTACAGCTGCAGCGTTTTGCTTCCAATGCCGCAAATGAGGAGGTACAGCTGGCAAAACTGGATCGCATGAAGCAGTATTCTGAAGCTTTAACGTGCCGTAGAAAAATTCTGCTTAATTATTTTGGGGAGTTAAAGCAGGAAGACTGCGGGAACTGCGATATTTGCCAAAATCCGCCTGCCTTCTTTGATGGGACTGTAATCGCACAAAAAGCACTTTCATGTATCTTCAGGCTTAAAGGCAGCGAACCTATAAGTACGATAATTGACGTTTTAAGGGGCTCTCAAAATGAAGCCGTTTTATCGAAAAATTACCAGAAATTGCCGACTTATGGGGTTGGAAAGGATATTTCCTGGCATCACTGGCAGCAATATATTATTCAATTGATCAATATTGGTTATGCTGAAGTCGCTTTTCACAAAAACAATCACCTTCAGCTTACAAAAGCAGCCAAAAATGTACTTTTTGAAGGCGAAAAAGTCCGTTTAGCTGAAGTTCCCGACAGAAAAACGGTTCAGGAAGAAAATAAAGGCTCATTAAAGAAAAAAGACAATTCATTATTTGAAAAACTGAGACAACTGCGGCTCAAGATTGCAAAAGAAGAAGAAATTCCCGCCTATCTTATTTTTAATGACGCCACGCTTAAGGAAATGGAGAAAGAACGGCCCATGACCGATGATGAATTTTTGCAAATTAACGGCGTTGGCCGCCAGAAAATGCAGGATTACGGCTATCGTTTTATCAAAGAGATTATCGCCTTCAGCAAAGAAAAGCGCGAACAGAAACCGGCTAAAAAAGGAAATACTCATAAAATTACGGAAGAGCTTTACAAAGAAGGACTTAGTGTGGAAGAAATTGCCAAAAAACGGAATTTAGCGAACACCACTATTTTTTCTCATTTGCTGAAACTTTATAAGGATGGGGAAAATATTGATCTCCATCAGTTCGTATCGAAAGCCGACCTGGAAGCAATTAAGAAAGCAAAAAAAGACCTGGATAACCCAGGTTCTTTAAAAACCTATTTTGAACATTTTGAGGAAGCCATAGGATACGAAACACTCAAAGTTGCCCTAAGGATTCTGGAGAAGGAAGAGTGAGAAACTAGGGGAATGGAGAGTAAAATTTCTCCCGAAGCAAGCCCGCGGAGCATTTTGGAGGAACACGTTTTCAAACTTTAAAAATTTACTAACGAGACAAGTCTCGGAGTATTTACCCTCTTAGAATAAAAGTAGTATCTTAATCAAATGCTTTCTAACGAAGATAATACTAGGGATGCGAAATCCCCTCCTTTGGAGGGGTGGTCGAAGACCGGGGTGGAAAAAAGCACTTCAAGAGAAATAGTCACCCATATTTGTGCAGTTCCCATTTATCGAAATTTCACATATAATCTACCGGCAAATTCATCACTTCGCAACAGAGCAAGAGCTCTTAGAAAAGCCGGTAACCTTCCTGAGATTATTTTTTGGAAGCAAGTACATAAAGGCAAATTTCACAGAATAGATTTTGACCGGCAGCGGGTAATCGGAAGTTTTATCGTAGATTTTTATGTAAAAACATTAAGCTTGGTAGTAGAAATTGATGGCTCCAGTCATAATAATAAAGAAATCTGTGATCAGAAAAGAGAGGAATATCTGAAAAATCTGGGCCTTCATGTATATAGAATTCCCTCCTCCAGAGTCCGGAACGAATTAAAAAATGTAATGCAAGAACTGGAACGTTTTATAGTAGAGCATTTTGGAAAAAAATGAAATACCACCCCGTCCTTCGGACACCCCTCCGCCGGAGGGGAATACTTTCACAGAAAAAATTTTACTATAAATCCCTAAACCCCACTTTGTTCAAAATAAGCCCAGATGCGGGAGCAATATAATCCATTTGTAAATCTGGAGTACCTGTAAGACTTTGTTGTATTTGCTCTACGCTCAGTTCCCCTTTTCCCACCTGGATTAATGTGCCCATCATTAAACGTACCTGGTGGCGCAGAAATCCTTCACCATGCACATGAAAAATGTAAGTTTGCTTCGGAAAAAAACTGGCACTAAAAAGATCATTATCGGTAATTTCAGCATTATTGATTTCCCTTTCAAATTTGCTGTTTTCAGATACTCGCACGCAATAGTTCCTAAAATTATGAATGCCTTTAAATAATCGCGCCGCCTTCTGCATCTCTTCAATATCAAGATCCACCATAAAGTTAGCCATTAATGGTGCACAAAAAGGATGGTTCTTTTCTCCAAAAGAAAATAAATAGGCGTATTCCTTTACCTTTGGATGCTGTATAATATTAAATTTCGCATCCACTTCTTCCACCGTCAAAGCCCTTATGTCCTGTGGTAAATTAAGGTTGAAAACTTCCAAAAAGGCATCCAGATCGTCCAATGGCTCATTATCGAGGAAAAGTTCAAAAGCCGACTCCTGTGCAGATACCATTGCATCTGTACGGCTACTGCCCAGAATCTTAAATTTTGCCTCAGGCATTGCCCAACGTAGTGTTTTGGTTACGAGCCCTTCAACTGTTTTTACATCTGGTTGTTTTTGCCAGCCATGTAATCTATAGCCCAAAAACTGAATCTTAATAAGATAATAGTAGCGTTTTCGCTGCAAAATTGTTGTTTCCGGCAAAGGTAACAAACGCCTGGGAAAATAAGTCCTCTGCAGTCATTGAAGAAAATTTCAAAAATATTAAAGATTTGCAAAAATTATAACGATTAGTAACTAATTATTAAAATTATTTTTAGCTTAGTATTAACCGCTTAGTTATTTTTCAATAAAAATTGAATTTTTTAGAATATATTTCAGCTTAAAACAAACAACCATGAATAAAATACTATTTATACTTACCATAGTTCTTCTCGCTTCCTGCGGTACACAACGTGACCCACAGATTCAGGAACAAATGGAGCGTAATTTTGGAGTTGATCCAAGGCACCCCGTTATCGTGGGCAGTGACAACCTCCAGGAAGGGCCCCGTAATCAACAAGACTACCTGAACAACCTTAGCGGCCCCAACGGAGAAGTGATTTCTTATGAAAGAATTGGCAGCTGTTGTGAATTTAAAACTAAAAATGGAATTCTTGGAGGTGGTATGCTGGATAAATATGAAGTAAATTACGACGGCCTTGAAGAACCAATAATCCTTTACTTTAATATGTACGATCCCGCACCTGAAGATCTAAAAGTGCCCACAGGATTACTTTTGAAAGAATAGTTTTTTCAGAAATCTTATTTTGTTTCTTTCTGAATCTGAAGGGTTAAAACTCAATTTTTATATTCTAAAGTCAGGCTCGAAATTTGGCAATTATTGAGATTACATTCTTTAGTCACCAAAAATGTACTTCATCAAAATAGGATTCGTGAAGCACAACTTCAAGAATAATCTATGAAAGCTCTTTTTACTTTTTGCCTCGCACTCATAATTTTTTCCTTCGGAAATATTGACAGCAGCAAAGCTCATGAAGATCAACAAGTTTCTTTTGACTGGATGCTGGGCACCTGGAAACGCACCAACAATACAGACAATAGCAGCACCTTCGAAAACTGGATAAAGAAATCTTCTGAAGAATATTCCGGTGTTGGCTATACCTTAAATAATAGAGACACGATTTTTAAGGAAGACCTGAGATTTTTTTACAAAGCGGGGAATTGGAATCTTGAAGTAACCGGAGAAGATGAAAAACCTGTCATTTTTCCAGTTAGCACTTATGCTTCAAATAAATTCATTGCAGAAAACGAAGAAAATGAATTTCCGAAGAAAATTACATATCAATTGCAAAACGATCAACTGTTAGCTACAATAACAGATGGGGAAACGGAAATTCCATTTATCTTTTCCAAAACAACCAGAAAGTAATCATATAAAAACAGCTAAAATTTTTCACATCACAAACACATCATCAATCAAACAAAAATGAAAAAAATCCTCTTATTGCTTGTGCTGATTGGCTCTTCAGCATTTGCTCAAAATTTTAAAGAAATTCCTTTATCTACTTCCATTAAGAACGTCACCGTTTTTCTTCAGGGAGCGCAAATTAGCCGTGAAGGAGAAGTGCAAATACCCGCAGGAAATTCTTTGCTTGTCTTAGATGGCCTATCGCCACACATCAATGACAAAAGTGTACAGGTTAGTGCAGATGGTAATTTCACCATTCTTTCTGTAAACCATAAACAAAACTTCCTTAATGAGCGCCAGAAGAATGATAGAATTGACAGCATCCAAAGCCTGATAAGTAACCTGGAACTCCAAATTTCAGAAAATATAGCGCGCCTGGAAATCCTTCAGGAAAAACAGAGTCTGCTCGATAAAAATAAAAATCTTGGCGGAACAAATTCCGGAGCATCGCTTTCCCAATTAAGAGAAGCCATTAATTTTTATGATGAACAACTTTCGGCTATAAAGAATGAAGAAATAGAGACAAGAATTGAAATTGAGGAACTTACCAAAAGAAAATCACGTTTAGAGCAACAAATTGCTGATGTGAGCAGAGAAGAGAATTTACCTTCAGGTGAAATAGAAATAAGAATAGAAGCAGATAATGCCACCCGCGGAGAGTTTACAATTAATTATCTGGTAGCAAACGCGGGATGGTTTCCTAATTATGACATACGGGTAGAAGACATTGACAATCCGCTACAGCTTCAATACAAAGCAGATGTTTATCAAAATACAGGTGTGGACTGGGATAATGTAAAACTGAAATTTTCCAATGGCAATCCCAACGAGAGCGGCGTGGCTCCGGAACTTTCCACATGGTATCTCAATTACGCCAGAAATACCATTTTTCGTCCCACATTTAATGGAGCAGTAGATCGCTCTGTCCGTACTGTTACGGGAGTAGTGCTTGATGAAGATAATCTGTCACTTCCCGGTGCAAATATAATGGTGGAAGGCAGCACGGTTGGCACCCAGACAGATTTTGATGGGAATTATCAACTAACGTTACCAAATAATGCTGAAAGGCTAATTTTTTCTTTCGTGGGAATGAAAACACAGGAAGTTCCTATAACAAGTTCCCGAATAGATGTAAAGTTAGAAGCAGACTCACAAGCGCTGGAAGAAGTTGTGGTAACAGGTTATGGAGGAAAATTGCAGGGCAGTGTGGCAGGAATAAGAATTAGAGGAGCCTCTTCCCTACCACAATCTAAAAAAATCACCACCACCGCAGTAGAGAATCAGACCACTGTAGAGTTTGAAGTAGAAAAACCTTATTCCATTAAATCCAACGGAGAGAAACTCGCCATTGAATTGAATGAATATGATATTGAAACCGCTTATGAATATTATGCGGTTCCAAAACTGGATAAAGATGCTTTTTTAATTGCCAATATTACCGACTGGGATCAATATAACCTGTTGGAAGGAGAAGCAAATTTATTCTTTGAAGATGCTTTTGTTGGTCGAACGGTTCTGGACGCAAAATCTCTTAGCGATACTTTGGACATTTCCCTTGGGCGGGATCGTAATATTGTGATTGGAAGGACAAAAGTGGATCAATTCTCTAAGCAAAGATTTTTAGGCAGTAACAAAGTTGATAGTCGGGAATTCAGAATTCTTGTAAAAAATAAAAAATCCCAGCCCATCCAGATCACTCTTTTTGATCAGATTCCGGTTTCGGCAATTGGTGAGATTGAAGTGGAGGCAACAGAACTTTCGGGAGGAAAACTGGATGAAAAAACCGGTGGGGTAAAATGGCAATTATCGCTGGCCCCACAACAACAAAGGGAACTCATCCTTGGCTACGAAGTGAAATATCCTCGTCGGGAAAAGGTAATACTGGAATAAGGATTTCTATGGATAAAAATAGTTATCAGCAGGTTTTAGGTTTTCTCGCTACTCCTCCCCTCTGGAAGCATACGCTTTTTGGATTATCTCAGTTTGATTTTCCTAAGGACATTTTAATAACCGATCCTGCTGCTATTCCGGATTTTCCATATTCTATTCTGGGAAAAAGGATGGAGAGTGCTTTTGAAGCACTCATAAATATTTCTGCTGATTATGAGGTGCTTGCCTCAAATATTCAAATTCATACTAACAAAATTACTGTTGGGGAGCTGGATTTTCTTCTGAAGAGCATTTCCCGCAATCAACAATATCATGTAGAACTGGTCTATAAATTCTACGTCTACGATCCTTCCATTAAAAAAGAACTGGAACGATGGATTGGACCAAACAGAAAAGATTCGCTACTTCAGAAGGTAAAGAAATTAAAGGAAAAGCAATTTCCTCTACTATATAAGCACGAAACTATAGATTATCTCTCTGCTTTTCAGGTTAATCCTAAAAAATTGAAGCAGGAAGTTTGTTTTAAGGCAAATTTATTCCTTCCGAAGCTTTTAAAGCAGCTCGAAACCGGAGAAATCAACCCCGAATGTATTGCAGGATATTGGATACATTCAGAAAACTTTTGCGGTGAGGAATATGAAAAATATTGGTTCTATTCTCCTAAAAAGCAACAATGGCCTGTCCATCCACAGTATGCCGAAAACTGGCATTCTTATGAGGTCATTAAAAAACAAGTAGACTACTTTATAGGATGTAAAAGATCACCTCTACTCTGGATGAAAAAAAATGAATCAGAATTTGAACTTTTTTTTGTGGTTTGGTGGTAAAGAGTGCCTGGAAAAGCGGTAAAACCGCAGTACTAAAGGGAATGGTATAAAATTTCTTCTGAAGAAAAAAAGGAGGTCCTTCAAAATGACAATTACTGGCTTCTTATGCTGTTGACAACAAAAAACTTTTACACACCAGCCGGGCTGGAATACGAGAGTTCAAAATTGGCAATTATGGACCTATAGCAATTGAACGTATTATCTTTTTATAACAACATAGTTGTTGAGAACAGCCAAAACTCTTTTATACTGTTCGCTCTTCCTCGATTTATTTTCAAAACATAAACATTAATTAAGAAAGATTTAGCAGATACAGCGCTTGTGAGCCTTTGAATTGGCTACAATTCGGCTTATCTTGAGAATAAGAGAAACTAAACAAAGAACAGGGAATGAAAATAATTTTTCACTCCCTTTTTTAACCCAAAAAATACAACAATATGGCATTGATAAGTCAGGAAGAATTCAAAAAAATAACAGACTTTAAGCAGGATATCTGTGTTTCCATCTTTATTCCTACTCAAAGAGGGGGAAAAGAAGTATTGGAGCAAAAAAATAAGAAACATCTTAAATCTACCTGGGACCAGGTAAAAAGAGAATTGGAAGACAGAAGCGTTTCTGCGGAAAAAATTAAGGGTATCGGGAAACCAATAGAGGCTTTGCTGGAAGATCCTGAATTTTGGAGACATCAGTCTGACGGATTGGCAATATTTTCTTCCGAAGGATTTTTTGAAAAATACACCGTACCGGTAAATTTTGAAGCTCACCATTATATTTCAAATGATTTCTACGTCAAACCTTTGGCGCCTCTCACTACAGATGAAGGACGATTTTACCTCCTCGCTGTACAGCAGGATAAAGTGGAATTTTATGAAGCTACAAAAAATACCATTGGAGAAATTTATGTAGAAGATTTGACTCCGTCACAACTGGAAGACCGCGTTGGTTATGATTTTGAAGAAAAAAACCGGAAGCAGAAAACGCAAAACAGCACGATGGGAACTTCTACCAGTCATGGTTATGACGCTGCTAACCGGGATGATAAAAATGAAATTTTAAGATTCTTTAATGCCATAGACAAAGGACTGCACGAGGTTCTTCGGGATGAAAATGTACCTTTAGTAGTTGCCTGTCAGGATTATCTTTTCCCAATTTATAAGGAAGCAAATTCCTATAAAAACCTTTTTGATCAGGTAGTTCCCGGTAATCCTTCTGATACCGATATGTTTGGCCTTCACGAAAAAGCACTTAAAGTAATGGAGCCTCACCTGGAAAAGAAAAAGCGCTCTAAATTAGAAAGTTTTAACGAGCTAACGCCAGATAAAACATCTTCCAGCATTTCAGACATTATTCCCGCAGCATATGAAGGTAAAGTGGATACTTTATTTTTGGAAAACAGATCTGAAGTTTGGGGTACTTATGACGAGCAGAACCGTAAAGTAGAAGTGAGTAAAGAGCAATCTTCAGACAATACTTCTTTAATGAACCTGGCGGCAGCAAAAGTTATAGAAACCGGAGGTTCGGTTTTCCTGATAGAAAGTGCTTTTATGCCAGAGAAAGAAGCTAAAGTAAACGCGATCTTTAGATACAGCTAAGATCATCTATTATAGAAATTCACTAAGGCGGCAGTTGCCGCCTTTTTTAGTTAAAAATACTATCTTTATAGTTCAGGAAAATCACGAAAAACTCTATGGAAATAAACCTTGCAGTATTAATTGACGGGGATAATATCCCTTCTGCATACATTAAAGAAATGATGGAAGAGATTGCCAAATACGGTAATCCAACCATTAAAAGAATATATGGGGACTGGACAAAGCCCCACCTCGCCAAATGGAAAGCAGTACTGCTGGAAAACGCAATTAACCCAATGCAGCAATATGGCTATACACAGGGTAAAAATGCGACAGACTCAGCAATGATTATAGATGCCATGGATATTTTATATTCCAATAAGGTTGATGGTTTCTGTATTGTTTCCAGTGATAGCGATTTCACCCGTCTTGCTACAAGGTTACGGGAAGCAGGTAAAAAAGTAATAGGAATTGGCGAAAAAAAGACTCCGGAGCCATTTATCGTAGCCTGCGACCGATTTATTTACATCGAAATCCTAAAAAATAAGGACAAAGACACTAGCCAGGAAACCAGTAAGGAAAGAAGAGAAAAGAAGAACAACGTAGACAAAATCACTCCCAAGGTGACCCGTCTTATTGCCTCTACCATTTCTGACGTTGCCGATGAGGATGGATGGGCATTTTTGGGTGATGTGGGAAGTCTTCTTCAGAAAAAACAGCCGAATTTCGATTCGCGGAATTATGGGTACCAAAAGTTAACCCCCATGATTAATGCTATTGACAAATTTGAAATTGAGTCTCGCGAAAATCATAATTCCAGGTTTAAATTAATCTATGTTAGGAACAAATAATACATAAATTATGCGAAGTATAAAACAAGTACATAAAGCCGAATATCGTCCTATTGCAGACCTTATTACCTATTCCCCAATGCCCACTGCAAGTATCCAGATGATCGATCCATTTTTGTTTCTGAATCATCACGGCCCGCAACAGTACCCTCCAAATAACAACGGATTACCCTTTGGACCGCATCCGCATCGCGGGATGGAAACCGTAACTTTTATTCTTGATGGTGATATTGCACACAAAGATTCTGGCGGACATAAAAGTGTTATAGGGAGCGGAGGTGTACAATGGATGACCGCCGGGAGCGGACTTTTACATGCCGAAGTATCTTCGGAAAAATTTAAAAAAGAAGGCGGCGATCTTGAAATTTTGCAGCTATGGCTAAACCTTCCCGCAAAATATAAAATGACAGATCCCAGATATCTCGGATTTCAAAAAGATCAGATCCCTACGATATCTCTTGACGATGGAAGAGTCACAGGTCAGGTTGTTTCGGGTTCTTTAGAAGAGACCGCCGGAGCTTTCAACACCTTTACAGATATAAATCTCGCTACTCTTAATTTTGAAGAAAGCGCAAAAATAACCCTTAATATTCCTGAAGACCATAACATCTTCTTTTATGTGATTAAAGGAAAGTTTGAAGTTAATGGTGAGCAGGTAAAAGCGCTTCATTTAGCCGAATTTGACAATAATGGCGAAGAACTCGAAATTGAGGCTAAAGCCGAAAGCGTTCTTCTCTTTGGACATGCTAAACCTTTTGAAGAACCTGTAGTTGCCAGAGGACCATTTGTAATGAACACAATGGAAGAAATTGATGAAGCTTACGCTGATTTTCAAACCGGGAAAATGGGTGCATGGAAAGAATAAAATAAACCAATGTTATTATCTTCTTAAAGGACCACCCTGTTTAAATTCTAATTCTTAATTTAAGGAGAAGCCAAAAAAATTAGATTATGAATATTACACTTCAACAAGCGCAAACTGCAGTAGATGCTGCACAAAAGAAAGCAGATGAAATAGGCGTGGCCATGAATATCGCTATTGTGGATGCCGGTGCAAACCTTACGGCTTTTGCAAGAATGGACGGTGCATGGCTTGGCTCGGTAGATATCGCACTTAAAAAAGCAGAAACTGCCCGCTACTTCGATATGGAAACGGGAGAAATTGGAAAGCTATCTCAGCCGGGAGAATCTCTTTACGGAATTGAACATTCCAACGCGGGGCTTATCACGTTCCCCGGAGGTGTCCCAATTAAGGACATTAATGGAGATATTATAGGAGCAATTGGAGTTTCCGGAGGTGCTGTAGACCAGGATCATGAAGTCGCCACGTTTGGAATGAATGCGGTGAAGTAATTCTTTTTCGTTCGGAGTTCGGAGTTCGGGTTGTCAATTTCAAGTTTTACCTTTGGCCTTGCCTGAATATGGTTGCCTTTTTTCAGGTTAACAATTAATGTTAAATATTGGTCTTTGTTCAGCAATTAACTGCTGAACAAAGTTTGCAAACTCTTGTGGTTTTTTATTTTTTAGTGAACCGTTTGGCCGCTCATTGTTGTAAAAAAGAACCATCTTTTTATCATTTTCCGAACCTCTGTCAATGTAATATCCATATAACTAAAATTAATGTATTCGTTCTTTAGGATACCATTGAGGGATTCTGCGTTAGCATTCTCCCATGCTTTCCCACCCATACCTGGCGTAGAAAAACAATTGGAGTGAAGTCGCTCCATCTTCCTTATACAAACTTTTTCAGGTTAAAACAGGCCATCAAATAAATACCTGATTCAGGGAATTGGTTTCGGAATAGGCATAGAATATTTTAAAAATAAATTTTCTGGAAGCCGTTTTTCCGAATAGTGGATTTCATAAAAAAAAGCTAAATTAGTTGCGAACAAATTTAAGGTTAAAACTACAGGTCTGCCTCCCTACTTCCGCTACTTGTGGTTAACCGTGAACTAATAACCAAAACCTAATTATGAGAAAAATTTTTACACTATTATTAATTTCCGCTGCGCTTTTTGTAGGATGTTCAGATGATGGAGAAATGGGGCCTGAAGGGCCACAAGGAGAACAAGGGCCTCCAGGACCGGAGGGTCCACAGGGTGAACCTGGTGATGCAGGTGGTCCGCAGGGACCGGAAGGGCCGCAAGGAGAACAGGGGCCGCAAGGCGAACAAGGTCCTCAGGGTGAACCTGGTGATGCAATTGTGGGCACTGTGCTGGATTTAGAAATTTCCAACTTTACTGAAGCTAATGATTACACCCTCTTTTTAGATTTTGAAGAAGCAGGTGTAGACGTTGAAGAAGATGATGCCGTTCTTGTTTATATGGCCTTTGGGCAATATGAAGATTCTGATGGAGTACCTTATTATGTTTGGCGCCAGCTTCCGCAGATAATTTATACAAACGACGGAGAGCAAATTCAGTACAATTTTGATTTTACATTCTTTGACGTCACAATCTTTTTAGATAGCAGTATTCCCTATGAAGATTTTGACACCATAAACGCTGCTTACACTAATAACCAGTTATTTAGAATTGTAATTGTTCCTGCAAATTTTGCCGAGACGGAGAATGTGGATATTTCAGATTATAACGCTGTAATGGAAAAGCTGAATTTCGATGCTTCCAAAATCAGAACGATTTCCCCTGGCAGTAAATAATATTTCAGATCATTTTTCAGAAAAAGCTTATCCTTCCCGATAAGCTTTTTTTATTTCATCTTTTTTGGAACAAAGCCAAAGTATAATACTTTCAGGTTAGGCTATAATTCCTTAAATTCGCTACTTCTATAACCGATTAAAATAATTCCGAATATGAGTAAATACGATGTCATAGTGCTGGGTAGTGGACCCGGCGGTTACGTAACTGCAATTCGCTCTTCGCAGTTGGGTTTTAAAACTGCAATTGTAGAAAAAGAAAACCTTGGTGGTGTTTGTCTTAACTGGGGCTGTATCCCCACTAAAGCGCTTCTTAAAAGTGCTGAAGTTTTTGATTATCTAAAACATGCCGACGACTACGGATTGAAGCTTGAGAATGCAGATAAAGATTTTGGTGCTGTTATAAAAAGAAGCCGCGACGTTGCCAATGGGATGAGCAAAGGTGTGCAGTTTCTTATGAAAAAGAACAAAATTGATGTCATTGAAGGTTTCGGAAAATTAAAATCGGGTAAAAAGATTGCTGTAACAGACAGCAAGGATAAAACCACAGATTACGAAGCAGAAAATATTATCGTTGCAACAGGAGCCAGGTCGCGGGAATTGCCAAATCTTAAGCAGGATGGCAAGAAAGTGATTGGTTACAGGGAAGCGATGACGCTGGAAAAACAACCTAAATCCATGATCGTGGTTGGATCCGGGGCTATTGGAGTAGAATTTGCCCATTTCTATAACTCTATGGGAACAGACGTAACTGTTGTAGAGTTTCTTCCTAATGTAGTTCCTCTCGAAGACGAAGATATTTCCAAACAATTTGAGAGAAGCATCAAAAAAGCCGGAATTAAAGTAATGACCAATTCTTCAGTAGAAAGTGTAGATACTTCCGGAAAAACGGTAAAAGCCAAGGTGAAAACGAAAAAAGGTGAAGAAACACTGGAAGCTGACATTGTTCTTTCTGCAGTTGGTATTAAAACAAATATTGAAAATATCGGACTTGAAGAACTTGGGATTAAGACCGAAAAAGATAAAATCATTGTAGATGATTTCTATAAAACCAACGTTTCCGGCGTTTACGCTATTGGAGATGTGGTTCACGGCCCTGCCCTGGCACACGTTGCTTCTGCGGAAGGGATATTGTGTGTGGAAAAGATAAAAGGAATGAAAGTAGAACCTCTTGACTACGGAAATATTCCAGGTTGTACTTACGCTACTCCTGAAATTGCTTCTGTTGGAATGACAGAAAAACAAGCTAAGGAAGCAGGTTACGAACTGAAGGTTGGAAAATTCCCATTTTCGGCATCAGGAAAAGCTAAAGCTGCCGGTAAATCTGACGGTTTTGTAAAAGTGATCTTTGATGCTAAATACGGAGAATGGCTGGGCTGCCATATGATTGGCGCCGGAGTTACAGATATGATTGCTGAAGCTGTCTTAGGCCGAAAATTGGAAACTACAGGCCACGAAGTGCTAAAAGCAGTTCACCCTCACCCAACAATGAGCGAAGCAGTAATGGAAGCTGTTGCCGCCGCTTATGATGAAGTAATCCATATCTAAACTATAGACAAAAATTTAAAAATCCCGAAAAACTGAAATGGTTTTTGGGGATTTTTTGTTTGTAGTCTTTAGTTCGTAGTTCGAGTCGCGAGTTAATAGTTCGTAGTTCGTAGAAACAAAGGCCGAGAATTGCCATTTTTAAGGTATCGCTAAAAAATAGCAGGAATCCCGGATTCTGCTCATCAAGCACCAATCAAAAAGCTCCCCTCCTTTTAAAGGAGGGGTGACCGTAGGTCGGGGTGGTTTTTTCGTTCACAGTCGCGAGTTCGTCGTTCGGAGAATACACTGCCGAGAATTGCCATTTTTAAGCTCCTCTTATTCTCTTCTGAATGAAGAAATAATGACCGCAGGTCAGTTGAAGTTCCACTAAGAAAGCTCCCCTCCTTATAAAGGAGGGGTGACCGTAGGTCGGGGTGGTCCAGGGTGGTTATTTTGGAAGTAAATCGCAGTACCAAAATCTCGAATCCCAGCTCCTGTCATCGTCAGAGAAGCAATTATCCTCTTTGTTTTTGTTCTGGGGATAAGATTTTTCCACCTTCTCTCCTATTTCAAATGCAATGGGATTTTTAAAAACAGGGCCGTCAAAAACAAAGCTGTGAAATTCGCCATTTTCACCACAAGGATCTACACCTTCAGGTAAATCATCCAAAAAAGCCTGGTCAATTATTCTTCCGCAAAAGGATTTATCCAGAACATTAGCGTTTACACAAACTACAATTGCTTTAAAATTCAGTTGTAGAAACTCCTGAATCAATTCTGAAGTATCTTTTTTCCAGAGCGGATAGACTCCCTGTAATCCTGCTTTTTTTAGCTGCTCTTCCCGATAATTTCGTAAGTCTTCGAGAAAAATGTCACCAAAGACACTGTAGTTATAGCCTTCCTGAAGCAGCAATTCCGTTGTCTTCTGCATTTCAGAATTATATTCCTCCATAGAAACAGCTCCATTTAAGGCGATCACCTGAAGTGGCAACCCGATACTTTGTGCCTGTTGAAAAAGCAGCTCATTTCTTAGCCCGTGCATTGAAACTCTGTCTACATCTGTATTAATGGTCGTTACCAGCTTTTCTACAGCAAATCCTTTTTGCTCCTGAAGTTTAAAAAGTGCTAACGCTGAATCTTTCCCGCTGCTCCAGTTTAAATATGCTTTTTTCATTCTTTATCCTCAATAAAGCTGGTAATCGCGAGATCATAACTTCTGAGTCCGAAGCCCAGGATAACGCCCTTTGCATTTGCCGCAATAAAGGATTTATGTCGAAACTCCTCACGGGCATGAGTATTGGAGATATGGACTTCTACCACCGGAGTTTCAATTGCCTTTACAGCATCGCCAAGAGCTACAGAAGTATGGGTATAGGCTGCAGCATTAAGAACAATGCCATCAAATTTATGGTTTGCCTCATGTAACTGATTAATAATTTCCCCCTCCAAATTACTCTGAAAATAGGAAAGCTCTACCTTCCGAAACCTGAATTGTAGTTTTGAAAAGTAGTCTTCAAAAGTTTTATTTCCATAGGTTTCCGGCTCCCGGGTTCCTAATAAGTTCAGGTTAGGACCATTGATAATAAGTATTTTCATACAGTAAATATATCAAAATATGAGCATATTATCTTCAGCCCAAAAAGTGAATATGAAAAAGCAGGATTTATCCCTGCTCTTTCTGTTTTATTTATTCATTTTAAAGTTCAAATTCCAAACCAATATTAAACGTGGATACATTGAAATTATCTTCAATACTTATGTTTGTATAAGATGCGACAATGTTCAACATTGCTAAAGAAAAACCTATTTTGGGCCTGTAGAAAAATCCACCGTCGTTTCCGTCATTCACTCCTATGGCATAGCCAAGGTCCAGACCGGCAACAAGAAAAATCAAATCTACGCGGCCGGCAGCACCCACAGGAATAAACTGAAAATCACTTTCTTCAAAAGACAGATCTTCATCTTCACCATCTTCTAAAAAAAATGCATATAACCAGCTGTAGGTCCTACTTTCACAATTTCAGCTAATCCAAAAAGATAGGCAACATCTGCTCCAACGTCAAAATTGGAATAATCTTTTACATCCCCCGTAGGAAGCCCCACGTTTACCCCCAATACAATGTCTCCCTGACTAAAAGAAGATTGAACACCGAATACAAAAAATCCCAAAAGTAAAATTGCTTTTTTCATTGTAATATATTTAGTTGGTTCTCCTATTAAATGTAAACAATTAAAACAGATATTGTTGAATATTAACACTTTAGAGAAATTATGCTCATATAAAAATTGAAGATAAGAACATGTTCGATTTTGTCGATAAAGAGAGTCCTCATGACTGATTTTTACCTATTCCATTCCAAATCTACCTACAATTTATCACCTTTTTCTAAGGCTATTTAAGACCAGATGTTGCTGGTGCAGCCTCAGTTCTGTAATTAGTAAAGAGAATGAAACCTGAATTTTCAACCGTAAAATTTTCCGGGGCAAGCCGACGGAGCATTTCAGTGGAACACGTTTTTAAAATTTATGAACCTGAGTTCGATTAATAATATGGAGTAA